>JAGBLC010000060.1 GCA_017635615.1 Prevotella sp. | reverse complement strand
TCTCACGTCGTTGTCCGACAGATTGTTGCGACGTGAGACACGTCGCCTCCTACTTGTGCCCTGCAAAAGACGGCAAATGGCGATGCAATAGACGGCAAATCGCGACACTACCTTAATAATGTAGTGAGACTACCTTAATAATGTAGTGTGACTACTTTAATAATGTAGTCCGACTACCTTAATAATGTAGTATCGCAATTTGCCGCAAACTGGAAGCCGACCAGCGGCAAACACCGCCGCAATGGCTATTGAACACCGCCGAGATGGCCATTGGACACCGCCCGGATGCACACTTCGCCCGCAGATGTGCCGTATCGGGCTGTGGCGCGATGGATTTTTGGCTGAAAAGTATAAAAAATTAAAATCTGTTTGGATTATTCAGAAAAATATTCGTACCTTTGCACCCCGAAATTGTATAGAGATGTACAACTTAGAGGCATTGAAGATCGACCTGAAGGGTCTGCAGCAAGACGTGACGTCTTTCGAATACGACCTTGACGATGCTTACTTCTCGGCCATCGAGGCCACAGAGGTGAGCGGCGGCAATGTGCATGTAACGGCAGAAGTGCGCCGTTATGCAGCCTTCTTCGAAGTGAAGATCGGCTTCGAGGGCACAGTGCGTGTGCCTTGCGACCGTTGCCTCGACGAGATGGAGCAGCCCGTCAGGTCGGAGCATCGCCTCATCGCTAAGTTTGGAACAGAAGAATCGGAAGACGATGACGTCGTCGTGGTAGACGAGAACGAAGGAATGCTCGACACCGCGTGGCTCATCTATGAGTATGTCGCACTGGCTATCCCCGTCAGGCACGTGCATGCACCCGGCAAGTGCAACACGGCCATGATGCAAGCTCTGGAAGAGCTGTCAACTGACCGAAGCAGAGACGTGGAGTCCGACGGTGAGATCGACTCGCGCTGGAGCGCACTTCTGAAATTAAAAGAAAATAAATTGTAAATCAGTAAATTGTAAATCATTATGGCACATCCTAAAAGAAGACAGTCGAAAACTCGTACTGCGAAACGTAGAACTCACGACAAGGCAGAACTGCCCACACTGGCTATCTGTCCTAACTGCGGCGCTTACCACATCTATCACACCGTATGCCCCACATGCGGCTACTATCGTGGAAAGATTGCCATCGTAATGGACGAAGCTGAATAAACGATGGGTAAGATTAACGCTATCATCACCGGCGTTGGAGGCTACGTACCCGAGTATGTGCTCACCAACGACGAGATAGCCCGCATGGTGGACACCACCGACGAGTGGATCATGACGCGCGTGGGCATCAAGGAGCGGCGCATCCTCAACGAGGAGGGTCTTGGCACGAGCTATATGGCTCGCAAGGCTGCGAAAAACTTGTTGAAGAAGACCGGCACCGACCCTGATACAATCGATGCCATCGTGCTCTCCACTTCATCGGCCGACTACAAATATCCGTCGACAGCGAGCATCGTGCTGGGCAAACTGGGGCTGAAGAATGCCTATGCATACGACCTATGGGGTGCATGCAGCGGCTTCATGTATGCCCTCGACCAGGCAGCGATGATGATTCAGAGCGGACGGATGAAGAAAGTGATGGTGATTGGTGCCGACAAGATGTCGTCGGTGACCGACTACAAAGACCGCCAGACATGCGCACTCTTCGGCGACGGTGCCGGAGCAGTGATGGTGGAAGCCACCGAGGAGGAGAATATCGGCGTGATCGACTCCTTCTTCCGCACCGACGGCAAGGGACTGCCCTTCCTGCACATGAAGGCTGGTGGCAGCGTCTGCCCGCCGAACCACTTCACCGTAGACCACCGGCTGCACTATACCTATCAGGAGGGACGCACCGTCTTCCGCTATGCCGTGACCTATATGAGTGAAGACTGCGAGCTTATTGCCCACCGCAACGGACTGAACAACGGCAACATCCGCTTCGTCGTTCCACATCAGGCCAACATCCGCATCATCGAGGCCATCGCCAAGCGACTGGACGTCCCGATGGACAAGGTGATGGTGAACATCGAGCACTTCGGCAATACCAGTTCGGCCACCATCCCGCTGGCACTCTGGGAGAACGAGCATCTGCTCAAGAAGGGCGACAACCTGATACTGACAGCGTTCGGTGCAGGCTTCACCCACGGAGCGCTCTACCTGAAGTGGGCATACTAAAACCAAGGAGTTCAGGAGTTCAGGAGTCGCAGGAGTTCAGACAATCGTTTTCAGAAATATCTCGCGAGAGTATTGTCTGAACTCCTGCAACTCCTGAACTCCTGCAACTCCTGAACTTCTTTTGATTTGACAACAACCATTTAAAGCGACCAAAATGCACAAGGCAGGATTCGTGAATATCGTGGGCAACCCCAACGTGGGGAAGTCGACGCTGATGAACCAGCTCGTGGGCGAGCGTATCTCGATAGCCACCTTCAAGGCACAGACCACACGCCACCGCATCATGGGCATCGTCAACACCGACGACATGCAGATTGTCTTCAGCGACACACCGGGTGTGCTGAAGCCCAACTACAAGCTGCAGGAGTCGATGCTGGCTTTCTCCGAGAGTGCACTGGCCGATGCCGACGTGCTGCTCTACGTGACCGACGTCGTGGAGAATCCGGAGAAGAACATGGACTTCTTAGAGAAGGTGCAGCAGATGAAGATTCCCATCCTGCTGCTCATCAACAAGATTGACATGGCACCGGCCCTACATTCAGCACCCGAGGGGGCCGTAAATGTTCATCCCCGTAAAGGTAATGAAGCCCCCTCGGGGGCAGTAGGGGGGGCAGACTCCTGGCTCGCTGCCATCGTGGACAAGTGGCACACGCTGCTGCCCAATGCAGAGATCCTGCCTATCTCGGCAAAGAACAAGTTCGGCACAGACATTCTCCTGAAGCGCATCAAGGAACTACTGCCCGAGAGCCCCGCCTACTTCGACAAAGACCAGCTCACCGACAAGCCGGCACGATTCTTCGTCTCGGAGATTATCCGCGAAAAGATTCTGCTCTATTATGACAAGGAGATACCCTATTCGGTAGAGGTCAGTGTGGAGAGTTTCCACGAAACGGAGAAGAACATCCGCATCCGCGCCATCATCTACGTGGAACGCGAGTCGCAGAAAGGCATCATCATCGGACATCAGGGCGTGGCCCTGAAGAAGGTGGGAGCCGAATCGCGCAAGGCCCTGGAAAAGTTCTTCGGCAAGAGCATCTTCCTCGAAACCTACGTCAAGGTGGACAAAGACTGGCGCTCGTCGCAACGCGAACTCGACCACTTCGGCTACAACCCCGAGTAACGCGCTCGGCCCAAAGGGACGCTTTCATAGCGAAGCGGAGAAAGAATTATCAATTATCAATTGTCCATTATCAATTATCAATTGTCCATTATCAATTATCAGTTTTAATAAGGATGGCATTAGTAGCAATAGTAGGACGCCCGAACGTGGGCAAGTCGACCCTTTTCAATCGCCTCACGAAGTCGCGCAGGGCGATTGTCAGCGAAGAGGCTGGTACAACCCGCGACCGCCAGTATGGCAAGTGCGAATGGAACGGCAAGGAGTTTTCTGTCGTCGATACCGGCGGCTGGGTAGTCAACAGCGACGACGTCTTCGAAGAGCAGATACGCAAGCAGGTGCTTGTAGCCACCGAAGAGGCCGACCTGGTGCTCTTCCTCGTAGACGTGCAGAACGGTGTCACCGACTGGGACGAGGACGTCGCCGTCATTCTGCGACGCTCTAAGCTGCCCGTCATCCTTGTGGCCAACAAGGTGGACAACAACAGCCAGCTCTACGACTCGTACGAGTTCTACAAGCTCGGACTGGGCGACCCGATGTGCATCAGCTCGGCAACAGGAAGCGGAACGGGCGACCTGCTCGACCTCGTGCTGGAACGCCTCTCCAACGTCAAGGACGAGAGCGACGTGGAAGAAGGTATTCCGCGCTTTGCCGTCGTCGGACGACCCAACGCCGGCAAGTCGAGCATCATCAACGCCTTCATCGGCGAAGACCGGCACATCGTCACGGAAATAGCCGGCACGACGCGCGACAGCATCTACACACGCTACGACAAGTTCGGATTCGACTTCTACCTCGTCGACACCGCAGGCATCCGCCGCAAGAACAAGGTGACCGAAGACCTGGAGTTCTACAGCGTGATGCGCTCCATCCGAGCCATCGAGAACAGCGATGTCTGCATCCTGATGATCGATGCCACCCGCGGCATCGAGTCGCAGGACATGAACATCTTCCAGCTCATCCAGAAGAACAACAAGTCGCTCGTCGTCGTGGTGAACAAGTGGGACCTGGTGGAAGACAAGTCGCAGGTGGTCATCAAGACCTTCGAGAACGCCATCCGCGAGCGTATGGCTCCCTTCACCGACTTCCCCATCATCTTCGCATCGGCACTGACCAAGCAGCGCATCTTCAAAGTGCTGGAGACGGCCAAGGAGGTCTACCTCAACCGCAAGCTGAAGATCGGCACGACGAAGCTCAACGAGGTGATGCTCCCGCTCATCGAGGCAACCCCGCCGCCCAGCATCAAGGGTAAGTACATCAAAATCAAATACTGCTCGCAGCTGCCCAACACGCAGATTCCGTCGTTCGTCTTCTACGCCAATCTGCCGCAGTATGTCAAGGAGGCCTACCGCCGCTTCCTTGAGAACAAGATTCGAGAAAACTGGACACTCACGGGCTCGCCTATCAATGTCTTTATCCGACAGAAATAGTCATTCAGGAGTTCAGGAGTTTCAGGAGTTCAGACAAATGTTGATGCGTAGGCTCATTATCATTACATTATGTTTTGTCGCTGCGGCCATTGTGTATAGTTGCCGCAACGAGAAAACTGTCGACTTCGCTGCCGCCAACCAAGCCAAGGCCTACTACGACATGCTGGTGGCAGAAAACTACGAGGGATTCGTCGACGGGATGAACATCCCTGAACGCATCCCCGACAGCTACCGCCAGCAGCTGGTCGACAACGCACGCATGTTCATGGGAGAGCAGCAAGAGGCTCACCAGGGGCTGCGCGAGGTGCGTGTGGTCAACTGCATCAACGATTCCGCCGATGTTGCAGCCCACGCCTTCCTGATGCTCTGCTTTGCCGACTCCACCATCGAGGAGGTCGTCGTCCCGATGGTGAAACGCAACGGCCAGTGGCTCATGCGCTGAGACTCCTGCTTTTTATGTTAAATGAGTTGAAAGAAAAGAACAACGTATGCAGAAAATGTGTACTTTTGCATGTTGAAAGATTTTCATTCCAAATCATTTAAACATTTAAGATCATGAAGAACTATTTCGATTTAACAGGTAATGTGGCCATCGTCACGGGATGTTCGGGTGGCCTGGGTGTACAAATGGCAAAGGCTCTGGCCAACCAAGGGTGCAACATCGTGCCCATTGCACGACGTATGGAGAAGCTCAACGAGGTGGCAGAAGAACTGCGCCGCGACTTCGGAGTGGAGGTGATGCCCATCCGCTGCGACGTAACCGACACGAAGATGGTCGAGGACGTCGTAAAACAAGTGATGGACCGCTTCGGACGCATCGATATCCTTGTCAACAATGCTGGAACAGGTGCCGTGGCACCAGCAGAGGATATCACCGACGAACAGTTTGAGCATGAGTTCCAGATTGACCTCTTCGGCACGTTCAAGGTAGCCCGCGCCGTGGCCAAGCACGCCATGCTACCCGCAAAGTACGGACGTATCATCAACATCGCTTCAATGTACGGATTGGTAGGCAACAAGATAGCCCCTGCCTCGCCCTATCATGCCGCCAAGGGTGGTGTCGTCAACCTGACACGCGCCATGGCTGCCGAATGGGGTAAGAGTGGCATCACGGTGAACAGCATCTGCCCGGGCTACTTCTGGACACCGCTCACCAAAGACACGCTCGAGTCAGACTGGTTCAAGGAATACGCCAAGAACACCATCCCGATGGAGCGCTACGGCAAGGAAGGCGAGCTCGACTCGGCCGTCATCTTCCTGGCTTCGCCCTGTTCGAGCTACGTCAACGGCATCGCCGTTCCCGTAGATGGTGGCTATACCTGCGTTTAATCTTGCCTGCCATCAAGTTATCACGCCTTTAATTCAATACGGAAGGTGGTGCCATGCCCCACTTCGGAACTCTTCACATAGATGCGACCTTTGTGATATTCTTCCACGATGCGCTTGGCCAGCGAAAGGCCCAAGCCCCAGCCGCGCTTCTTCGTCGTGAAACCGGGCTTGAAGACATTCTTCAAGTCCTTTTTCTTAATGCCCTTTCCGGTGTCGCTCACTTCGATGGCCACAAACCCTGATGTCCTGACATGCCCACTCTTCGACTGCTGCCGTGGATTGGCAATATCTGATGCCTGCTGTTGGAGATTTGCCATCTCCTGTCTCCCAGTCCTCGAATCAACTATTGTCAACGTGATAGTACCCGAACCGCCCATGGCATCGACAGCATTCTTGCACAGATTTTCAACAACCCACTCGAAGAGCGAGGCATTGATCCTGACAATGACATCGTGCTCGGGAAAATGCCGTACCATCTGCACCTTCTGCGAGGTACGCCGATCCATATAGTCGACCACATGGTTCATCACCTCTATCAAGCTCGCAGGAACAGGCTCGGGCAGCGAACCTATCTTCGAGAAACGCTCGGCAATGAGCTGCAGCCGCTTCACGTCTTTGTCCATTTCAGGCAAGAGGGTATCGTCGGGATAACTCTCCTTCAAAATTTCCGTCCATGCCATCAGGCTGCTGATGGGGGTACCCAACTGATGGGCTGTCTCCTTCGACAATCCCACCCACACCTTGTTTTGCTCTGCACGCTTCGACGTGAGCAAGGCAAAGATGGCCACCACGACGAAAATCATCACCACGCCCAGCTGAACGTAGGGGTAGACATTGAGACGCTTGATCATCACCGACTCGTCGTAGCACACCTCGATATAATCCTGACTTTGGGCTTCCCCCTCGCCATCCAAGGAAATACGAATATACCGCCCGGAGGCGAACATCCGTTCGGCCTCACGGGCGGCATACTGCAGACTATCGTCGAGCGTAAGGCCTTCCAACCTCACATTGCGGAAAGTCTGCACGTTGCCCTCATCATCACGCACGATGACGGGAATGGTGTTGTTGCCCTCTATCACTTTCAGCACGAGGGCCATGTCGGTGTTCTCGTCAGGACTGTTAAGCGAACTCATCGCCGCAGCCCATACTTCCATGCGATTACGCTCTTCAACGGCGAGATCGCGCACCAAGAAATGAGACACTACCAGACTGGCCACCGCTATTAACACGGCAGCCACAACGAGAACAATCTTCACGTTGCGTATCTGGTCGGTCCACTGCATTAGAAGTTCACGCCAAAGTTGCAGAACAACGCATTGCTATGCGACGATAAGTCGTCGTCCTTGCAGACGTTGGTGATGCCCAACTGATAACCAAGCTCCAGATAGACCTTGTTGTACTCAGCACCGACTCCGAGCTTAAAGCCCATATTGGCACGCTTCAGACCACCAGTGAAAGCTTTCTTCTCGTCGAACGTACCTACGCTCTCTTTTCCCTCTGTGCCAATCTGCTTTGTCTTTCCGCTGAAGGCATACGAGAAATAAGGACCGACAAACGGCAGAACGGCAATCTCATCGCCCACCTTGAAGCCATACTTCACCAGGATGGGAATTTCCAGGTTGTTGTAGCCCACACGGAAGTCATCTTTCTTACCACCACGCTCGGTGTAGTAAAGACCACTCTCGATGAACACCGGAGTGCTGTCAGAAGCACGCAGGCCTACTACGCCAGCCAACGTCATACCGGCCTTCATACCCAGATCAAGGTCGCCACCCAGAGAAGCTCCGGTGACACCGAAACGCACACCCCAATAGAGATTTTCCTCGTCAAGGCTAAAGCCGCCACTGCTATACTGAGCGAACGAAGGTATGGCCAGCATAGCTACCAAAATAGACACAAAAAATTTCTTCATAATACTGCTTATTATTAAATGAATGAATTAATTATGCAAAGTAACACTTTTTTTTTCAAACCTCAAAGAATTTGTTCCAATTTTAACAATTAAAAACTTTCCAACTCGCAAATGCAGACCCTGCCAGGCTGATTAGGCAGCACATAAAAAAGTCCCGCTCCTCAGCTGAGGAACGGGACTTCCGTTTGAAAAAAGGCGGCTACCTACTCTCCCGCATTGCATTGCAGTACCATCGGCGATGGCGGGCTTAACTTCTCTGTTCGGAATGGGAAGAGGTGGGACCCCG
>JAGBLC010000059.1 GCA_017635615.1 Prevotella sp. | reverse complement strand
TGGGGTTCACCACGAAGGTGTAGCAGTCTTCCTGGAACGACACCACCCAGCCGTCTTGCGTCTCGTCGGTAGTGAGCGAATAGGCGAGGCCGTTGTTGATGAGATACGAATCGACAAACTGCGGACGGAGGAAGCGCGTCTCGCCCTGACGAAACTCGTCGGTGGTCATCACCTTCAGTTCGCCGGCATTCAGCTTTCCGGTGAAGCGGAACTGTCCGTCGGGGCGTTTCGTCAGCTGCTGTGTTCCGCCCGGGACGGCAGAGCCTGTGGCCCACAGGTCGTCAAACTGCTGCGCGCTGGCTGGCAGGCCTACGACGGCAGAAAGAAGAAGGATGATGGATGAAAGACAAAGGTTGAAATGCTTTTTTGTCATAGCTTATGGGGTTTATTGATGATTCATGATTTTGCGTATGATGAATGAGCCGTCGGCCTGCTTCTGTCGCAGGATGAAAGGCTGATAGGAAGGCTGGTTGCCCCAGCGGCCCTGCAGGTCGTACAGCTGCTGCTCGGTGGGCTGCAACAGGGTTGCAGCAAAGGGGACGGCGGTGGCTTGCTCAGAATAGACAAGGGCAACAGCGATGCCAACGCTGCAGGCTGTCGGTGCGATGTCTATCGTCAGGCGGTGCGTCAGTTCGTCGTAAGTCCAGCCGTTGGTGGGTTGTCCGTCGATGGTGACAGCGAGCGGCCGTTCCTCGTTGAGGAAGACCAGCTGCCACGAGCGTTCAGCGGGCATCCCTTCGAAGCTGCCCTCGCGGGGCATGATATTGAGCATGGTGGCCGCCGCTGTGCGTGTCTGCCGGATGGTGGTCAGCGAGTAGGCCCCGTCCTGATAGCCTTGCGAGTCGCCGTCGTCTTCATAGAGCTGCGTCGCGCCATCGGCTCCGGGAGCCACCTCCAGGATGATCTGTCCCGGGCGTTCCTTCAGGTTCTGCACCTTCGGATAGCAGGGGATGATGGCGCCGGCACGTAGGAAGTAGGGTATCTCGTGCTGGTCATATTCGTCGCTCAGGATGCGGTCGCCCTCTACCAGTTCGTTGCGGCAGACGTCATACCACTGTCCCTCGGGCAGCCATGTCTTGTGGAATGCCTTTGTGCCGTTGTCGGCAGCTGTCACCACGGGCGATACGAGGATGTCATCGCCGAACATATACTCTCCCTCCTGGCGGTAGGCCTCGTTCTCTTCCGGCCAATAATAGTAGAGCGGACGGCAGATGGAGACACCCGTGTCGTAGGCTTGTCGTGCAGCGGTGTAGATGTAGGGCATCAGGTGGTAGCGCAGGTTGACGCAGTCGAGCATCAGCGGGAAGTTGGGATACATCCAGATGCGGCGCTCGTTGCCAGCCTGACTGGCGCCATGGGTGCGGAAGATGGGTGAGAAGACGCCATACTGCAGCCAGCGGAGCATCAGTTCGGGGTTCATCTCGCCTATCTGCAGGTGGCCGCCGATGTCGTGGCCCCAATAGCCGAAACACACGTTCGAGGCCGTGGCGGTAAAGTAAGGCTGGAAGGCCAACGACCCGAACGTGCCGTAAGTGTCGCCCGAGAAGCCGATAGGGTAGCGATGGCTGCCCATGCCGCCCCAACGGTGGAAGATCATCGGGCGGCGGTCGGTGCGCTGTTCGCGCATGTCGCCATAGAAGACGTGGTTGCACCAGAACGTTTCGCTCAGTCCGGCGATGTAGTTGCTCGTCAGATTCTGCTGCCAGTCGATCCACCAGAAGTCGACGCCCTCCGATTCGCGCTCGCGGATGATATGCTTGAACATCGAGCGGTAGAACGTCGAGTCTTCCAGCATCCAAGGCACGCGCTCGCCGAAGGGAATGTCCATGTCGGCGGCTATCTCGTCGTAGTGGTCCTCATACGACGCTACGCCGTCGGCAGGATGCAGGTTGAGCGCTACCTTCAGCCCCTGCTGATGCATCCATCGGATGAGTCCGGTGGGGTTGGGGATGATGCTCTTGTTCCATGTCCAGCCCGTCCAGCCGTCGAGGTGCCAGTCCATATCCATGATCATCACGTCGATGGGGATGTCGTTCTGCTTGATTTCGTTGGTCAGGTTGATAAACTCCTGCTGCGTGTAGCGCTGGTATTTGCTGTACCAGTAGCCCAGGGCATAGAGTGGCGGCATGGGCTGCCGTCCGGCTATCTTCGTGTAGTCGGCAAGGGCCTGACGATAGTCGTGGCCGTAGCCCATGAAGTACCAGTCGTAGGCATTGGGGTCTACAGGCTCGGCCACCCAGGGTATGCCGTCTACGTTGTGTTCAAAAGCAAAGGTCGTCGAGCCGTCGCCACGCTTCGTCTTGGGCGACTCGTCGATGATGGCCCACCCCGAGCGCGAGAGGATGCCCGGCTCCAGGTCGTAGCGGTAGTTGTCGCCACTGCCTCCGTCGAGGGTGCGGCGCGTGCCACGCAGGTTCAGGGCGTCGTCCTTGCCGGGATACCATGTGGTCTCACGGCCGTTCACCGTCAGCGTTATCTGCAGGGCGGCGGGCGACTTCAGGGCGGGATTGATGGCAGCATTCTTGCGATAGCGCAGGGTGAGGGCCTCCGTCTCGATGTAGAGGTAGCTGCCTTCCTCACGGGTTGTAAACTGTGGTACCGGCAACCGGCGGTTGACGACGGCAAACGTAGCGCGATCTTCAAACTGTTGGCGCGTGCTATACTGGATGCGTATCATCTGCGGGGTCAGCACCGTGAAACGGGCGCGCCCCGAGGTCACGATGGCCTCGGGCGCGGCCTGTGGATCAAGATTGTCTGCCATTGCTGGCTGTTGCACGAGGCAACAGACCAGCAATGTCAGCACAGCAAACAATCGTCTATTCATCTAAACAAAGCGTGTCAGTGTTAATAATCTTCTTCTTCGTCCTCTTCCTCCCAGACGGTGTAGCCGCGACGGCCCAGGGCATCGTCGTTGCTCTTGGGGCCTTCGTCGTCTTCTTCAACGGGGGGAAGGGCCGTGTCGTCGAACGAAGCATTGTACAGAACGGCTTCAAGCCTTGTCCCGACCACCTCGATGGCGGGAGCTTCAATATATTGTTTCTTGGTCATAGTGTTGTTCCTCCTGTTACTTTATTTAACAATGGTCTTCTTGCCGTTTACGATATAGAGGCCGCGGGCGGGCTTGGCATTGGCAGAGCCGACGCTTACACGACGGCCTTGCAGGTCGTAGGTGGAGCCGTCCGTCAGCACCGTGCCGTCGATGTTGATGATGCCCGTAGCAACATTGTCGACGACGAAGTCGACTGCCTTGGCACCGCCTGCAGCCACCTGGAAGTAAGCACGGAAGGCCTTGATGGTGCCCTCGCCATTGCTCTCGCTGAGCTTGTTGCCTGTCGAAATGAAGAGGCTGCCGGCAGCGGCGGCTGTCGGATCGTAGACACCCGTGAAGGTGAGGTCGCCAGCAGGAATGTCGGTCGTGCCTGCAACGAGCGAGACGCCTGTGAGGGCTTTCTCGGTCATGGCCTCGGTGGGAAGTACCAGATAGGGCTTGCCAGCCTCGATGGCACTGACCACGGAGAACTTCAGCGTTGTACCCTCAAGGCTCTGCAGCTCGGCCACCTTGGCACCCGTGCCGAACAGCGTCGTCGGGTCGGCCACGTCGAAGGGCAGGCAGATGGTGTTCCATGTGCCTGCCACGGTGGTGCGCACCAGCGTCAGGTCGACATCATCGGCAGCCACGAAACGGTTGTAGTTGTTCTCCTTCAGCACCATGTCGGTGTCGTAGAGCACGGGGTGAGGCCATCCGTTGTATTCCATACGCCAGACGTTGCCACCATCGCCGTCGAACAGACCGGCGAAGACGCGGCTCATCTCTGTCTCGTCGTCGGCATCAGCAATCTTTCTGCCATCGCCGAAAGCCGAACCCCAGTCGCCGTTGTTCGTTCCCCAGTCACCAGTACCGAAGTCGTAGCAGTTGGTAAGCCCGATGCCGTTACCACGGGCGAACTGGTTGCCCTGCTGGAAACCGTGGGTGTCTTCTGCTGTGGGATAGCCGGCAACGCTGTAGCAGTTCTCGATGACAGCGTTAGCCATCCAGCCCGAGAGGCTTCCGCTTTCACCAGCCGTGGCACCCGTGATTGTACCTATATTATATACATTGGTCAGGTGAAGGATGGTTCCGTTGAAGCAGACGCCGACGATACCACCGGCATTCTGGCCTGTAGACTCTACAGCACCCTCGTTACCGCAGTTCTCGATGTAGACATCACCGCCGCCATAGAGGCCGCCGATGATACCGGCCACAGCCTTGTTGCCCTTGAAGCTGCAGGAGTTGGCGATGGTCAGGTTCTTCACCTTGGCACCGCTGGCAGCACGGTTGACAAAGCCAACGCCTTCGTTGCGGTCCGTCCACTCCATCTTCAGGTTGCTCAGGATGTGGCGCTGTCCGTCGAACTCGCCCGTGAAGTTCCTTGTTCCGGAACCCAGTCCGGGGAAGTTGGCCACCTCGCTCATGTCGATGTCCTGTGTCATCACAGCCTTGACAGAAGCATCCTCACGGTCGGTCCATACAGCCAGCCAGTTGAGCTCCTTGGCATTCGTAATCTGGTAGACACCATCCTCGAGAGCTGCAAACTCGGGCTGAATAGCATTGCAGACGGTGCAGAAGCCCCATTCGCTAAACTGGTGTGGGTCTTGATTGCCACCTTGAGTGTTGGAGAAAGCTGTATCTCCCTTGGGTGTACCGTCACAATTCTTGTCACCACCAGCATAGACGATAGCCTCGCCGAAGGGATAAGGATGTTCGTCTGTTCCGATGAGCTGATACCAAGCAACGTTCTCGCTCTTGTTGCCGTTCAGTATATAAGCCAACTGTCCGCTGGCAAGCCACTCGGCGGTATAGTTTTCGAGAACTGTTTCGCTGATGCCGTTGTTCTCGCTGTTCAGGTCGTATGTGTTGACAAACTGACTGGCACCGATGCCACGACCGAGACTGTTCTGGCCATCCTGCCCTGTTACCTTACCTGTGTTCCAGGAGTTTTCC
>JAGBLC010000058.1 GCA_017635615.1 Prevotella sp. | reverse complement strand
GTCAACCTCGGCGGCCGACATCTTCGGATCCATATAGTGGTCGTTGCGGCTGAAGGTAGTAGAGTCGAGGCAAGCATACCATGTTGTAGAGTCCGTGAGAGCCGACTGCTCGTTGGTCTTCTCGAAAGCGCTCTTTCCATGATAGAGTCCGTCGTATGTGTTGTTGCGGGCATAGATTACCTGCAGACGCGGATCCTCGTTGTCGCTATTGGCATTCATAGCGTCAAGCATAGCCTGCGAAGCTGTGTTGCAAGCGTGGCTCCAGCTCTCCCAACCGTCCTGGAGACCGAAGGCACCACCAGTGAGCAGGTTGAAGTCGCCTGTCACGGTACCGATGTTGATAATCACCTCATCGTCGTTGCTGCTAACCATGGGATAGCTTCCGTTGAATATCTGCTTCAGCACTTCCTGACCCTTGCTGGCCAGAGTACCCTGTGTGGAGCAGCGCAGAGCGATACGGGCGCAGAGACCTGCTGCATAGTTGGCCCACAGCTTGGCATCGCCCTTTGTCACGAAGTCAGCCTTGGTGAAAGCCTTCTGTACATCATTGCCTAATGACATGTTGTTCAGCTCGGCGGCAATCTTCAGCAGGTCATCCATCATCATGGTGTACAGATTCTCAGCCTTGTCGTAAGCGGGATAGCCAGCGGCTACGTCGCCCGTCAGCTGAACGGTACAAGCCTGCTCATAAGGAATATTGCCCCAGAGGTCAACCATCTGCTGCAGCTGGTCATAAACCCATACTGTGGCGCAATCCAGATAGACTTTGTCCTTTTCTTGGTTGGCAGCATCCTCATTGTTGAAAGTCTCCTGCATCAGCTTATACTGAGCGAGCATGCGATAGAAGGTATTCCAACGGTTGTTGTTGTACGATTCGGCTAGGCCGGCGTAGGCATCCTTGCTTCCTGTGTAGCCATATACGTCGCAGAGACGGCCCAGGAACTGTGTGTCGAAGGTGAACAAGCGCCAGTAGGCAGCCATACCGTAACGAACGTTCGAGGTCGTTGCCTCATAGAGGACGCCTGTCATCAGCTTGTCACAGGTCACCGTATTGGTCTTCGACGGATCGGAATACTTGGCATCAAAGGCATCGTCGGAGCATGATGTCATGCTGAAAGTAGCTGCCGTAAGGCCAAGCATGAAAATATATGATAACTTTTTCATATCTTTCCTGTATTATTGATTGTTGTTTAGCGATTACTTAAATGATTAGAAACTTGCTCTCAGAGAGAAACCGAAGGTGCGGGTTGTAGCAGTAGAACCGCCCAGGATCGACTGGTAGAGCCAGTTCATACCGTCGGAGGCCTCTGCATCCCAGTCCTTGACAGTCTTGTGGAAATAGAACAGGTCGCGTCCGAAAGCAGAGAGCTGCAGGCGCTGGCAAGCGAACTTCTTTGAGATGGACTCCGGGAAGGTGTAGGTGAGAGAGAGCTCACGGAGCTTCCAATAGCTGTTCTTCTGAACAGAGAACTCGTACGATTGTGTAGAACCAGAACCCCATCCGTGAGTTTCTTCATAGAAGTAAGCAGCAGGAATGATCTGAGTGTTCTTCTGTCCATCCTCGGTAACGCCATCCCAGATCATACCATCATGGAACTGCTTTTCACCATTGGGTGCGATGCCAGCAATAGGCAAAGTGTTGTTGTAGTCGTCACCAGCATAGTAGTAGTCAAGACCGCCATGACCTTCACGTCCTGGTAATGAACCCTTTGTATTACCTGTGGCCATCATGTACTGATAAGCCTGGTTCCATACATGGCCACCCATGCGGAAGTCGGTCATCACGTCGAGTCGGAGGTTCTTCCAGGTGAGAGAGGTTCCGAGACCACCCACCATCTTAGGCATGGCGTTACCCACCTTGTGCATGTCGCTCTTGTCAGCGATGGGTAAACCAGAGGCATCAACCAAAGTATTGCCATTTTCATCTTTCTTATAGGTGTAGGCTTCCCAGTCACCCATAGCATGACCTACGCGCGAAACGAGGCGGATGGCACCGTCAGAGTCGAAGTGCTTCAGCACATCGAGGCCCTCAGCCAGCTTCTTCACCTCATTGCTGTTGTGAGAAATGTTGAAGCGAACATCCCATATCCAATCCTTGGTCTGCACGGGTGTGCCGTAGAAGACGAACTCAAAGCCCTTGTTGGCCAGCTCACCGACGTTCATCAGGATAGACTCACCTCCTGACGACGGGGGCAGTGTGGTCTGCAGGATCTGGTCCTTCACCGTGTTGGTGTAGTAAGAGAACTCGAAGCCTAAGCGGTTGTGGAAGAACTTGCCTTCGAGACCAACTTCAAACTCATACTTCTTCTCGGGCTTGATGTTGTCATTACCCAGACCGCCGTCGATCATGTTATAGATGTAGCCACCGTAAGAGTTCTGTGTGTAAGCCTGATTAGCTCTGTAGATGTCGGGATAGTTACCCACGATACCGTAGCTCAGACGCACCTTACCATAGTCGAACCATACGGGACGGTTGTCCTTCAGCATCTCGGAAATGATGACGCTACCGTTGAACGAGGGATAGAAGAAGGTGTTGCTGCCGTGACGCAGGGTAGAAGTCTTATCCTGACGTCCGCTGGCCTCCAAGTATGCCCAGTTGTCCCAACCGAGTGTCAGCGTGCCGAACCAAGCGGTCTTCAGGAACTCACGCTTGGTCATCGAGGCATTTGGCTTGTCGTTAGAAGCGTTGAGGTTGAACCAGTTCACCACGCTCAGACCGTTGTTTGTGCCGACGCTTGTGTAGTACTGCTTCTCCTGACGGCCCTGCCAACCGGCCATAGCCTGCAGGTTGAACTTGTCGGTCAGATACTTGTCGAAAGTCAACATCACGTCGCCATAATAAATCTCATAGCGATCGTTGCTCAGTCCGTAGTAACCACCGTTGGAAAATGCCAATGAACGCTCATTACGTTCATTTCTCTCAATGGCATTTGTAGTCAAATCGGTACCGATACGTCCGCTCAGTGTCAGCCAGTCGGTAATCTGCCAAGAAGGACGGACGCTGCCGAGGAAACGGTTGTTGCGCTCATACTGTTCCTTACCAAAGATATTCCAGAAATACTCATGAACAATTGCGCTACATGGTGGCGTATAAAGCAGATTCTCATTAGGTGTCTCGCTGTTGTCGTTGAGACTTGTTACCATCTTATAACCTTGGCTTGTGAATATGTGTTCACGCAAGTATTTGATGTCTTCAAAGCCTGCGAACATACCACCATAGTTGGCAGTCAAACGATAAATACGATACGGACGGTTCTTCACGCGCTGGCGCATGTAAGTAGCCGAGTAGTCAATCTTGAAACCCTTGGCCACATTGTACTGACCGGTCAGGTTGAAGTTGTGCTTGTTGTTGTAAGAGTTGTACTGTGTCGGAGTGACATCAGTGTAAGTGTAAGAGAGACGGATGTTACCCCACTTGCCGCCGTTGGTCAGTGCTACGTTGTAAGTCTGATCGAAACCTGTGCGGAAAATATCCTTCCAAGGATTATCCGAAACAGCTTCATACTTACGCATATTGCCGTCCCAATAAATAACTTGTGAGCCATCATACTTCGGCCCCCACCAGTAGTTAACGCCAAGGACACCTTTTACTTTATTGCCATCACGGTCAGTACGCTCGTGGAAACCACCTGTTTCCCATGCATAGTCCGAGTGCCACCACAATGATGTGTAACCAGGACCAAACTCGGTCTGAACCTCAGGCATGTAGGCCACGTTCTGCCAGTCCATCGTAGCGTTGAAGTCGATACCGATGCCCTGGTTGCCTCCGTGACCACTCTTCGTGGTGATCATGACGACACCGTTGGCAGCCTCAGAACCGTACAGAGCGGAAGCTGCAGCACCTTTCAGGATGGAGATGTTCTCGATGTCCTCGGGGTTGATGTCCACCAAACCGTTCGAACGGATGCGCTGGTTGCTCCAGTAGCCTTCGTTGTTAGTCTCACCGTTGTGGATGGGCATACCATCGAGCACGATGAGCGGCTGGGTTGTACCCGTGATGGACGAGAAACCACGCACGTTGATGGCCACAGCTGATACGTTACCACCAGGAGCAGCGGAGATACGCACACCGGCAGCCTTACCGTACATGGCCGTTGCGAAGTTGGGCGCACCCGTCTTCACCAAGTCGTCGGCATTTACAGAAGCCACAGCGTAACCCAGAGCCTTCTGGTCTTTCTTGATACCCATAGCGGTCACAACCACTTCGCTCAGGGCTGTCGACTCGTCTTCGAGTACCACATTGATCACTGTTCTTCCGTTCACGGCTTCCTGCTGTGTAGCATAGCCAATGTAAGAGAACTCCAGCGTTGCGTTCTTGGCGCAACTCAGCGAGTAGTTACCGTCGAGGTTTGTAACTGTGCCGTTGCCAGCTCCCATCACACGGACGGTAGCGCCGACGATGGGTTCGCCGGTCTGATCAGTTACAGAACCCTTCACCGAAATACTCTGTGCATTGATGGCGAGTGCGAAAAACATGCACAAAGCCGTCATGCACGCTCTCAAATGAGAGCGATAAAAGCTTTCTTTCTTTTTCATTTTCTTTGCATTTAGGATTCAATAATATAGTTAAGTTATTTAAAAGATAATCGTATTATGCAATTAGGCAGGTGCAAATTTAAACATTATTTCGTTATCTTGCAAATAATTTCCAACATTTTTTTAATTTTGCTTGATTTTTTTCTTGATTTAGGTCAAGACCACTTCGCGCGCGCATATATATAGTAAGGTACAACGGCTTTTCTGATGCCTTGAACACAAACACGGCATTTGAAAAAGCGAAACGCCGCGTTTGCGGATGGCAAATGCGGCATTTGCGAATGGAAGATGCGGCATTTAGGGATGGAATATGCGGCAAACGGCGATACTACATTAATAAGGTAGTGAGACTACATTATTAATGTAGTGTGACTACCTTATTAATGTAGTGTGACTACTTTATTAATGTAGTGTTGCTATTTGCCGTCTATTGGTAGCAGACTGATGGCAAAGCCGCCGCCTTCTACAGCACGGATTTTCAGTCGCGAGCGGCTGCTGACGCGCTTCTTCGTGATGGTGTAAGCCTGCGAGTTGGAAAGATAGTGGGCATCGGGGGCGTCGGCATAGATGGTAGCTTCGTATTGCCGGCCTTTCTTCAGGAACGAGCAGTCGACTACGGCGGTATGCTCGTGCCTGCCAGCCACACCGCCTACGAACCATCGATCGGTGCCTTTCTCTTGTCGGGCGATGGTGATATACTCGGCTGGCTCGGCTTCGAGATAGACGCTTCGCTCCCACTCCACCGGCACATCCTTGATAAACTGGAAGGCATCGATATATCGCTCGTAGCTCTCGGGCACGTCGGCAGCCATCTGCAGCGGACTGTACATCGTGACGTAGAGTGCCAGCTGGTTGCAGACGGTGGCTTTGACGTGGGCGTGGTTATTGGGATTGACGCGCGACACATCCATCTCAAGGATTCCTGGCGTGAAGTCCATCGGCCCGCCCTGCAGACGGGTGAAGGGCAGAATGCACACATGCTTCGGCTCGCAGCCTGCGGTAGCCATGAACTCGTTGCCGCGTGCCGACTCGTTGCCGATCATGTTGGGATAGGTGCGGCAGAGTCCTGTCGGCCGGACAGCCTCGTGGCCGTTGACCATCAGATGGTATTTGGCGGCCTCGCGGATACAGTAGAGGTAGTGTTCGTTCATCCACTGGTCGAAGTGGTGTCCTGCGGGAAAGATGTTGCCCACATAGCCGCTCTTGACGACATCATAGCCGTTGTCGCGGGCAAAGCGATAGGCATCCTGCAGCTGCCGCTCGTAGTTCTGGATGGACGACGACGTCTCGTGGTGCATCATCAGCCGCATACCGCGCTCGCGGGCATATTGCTGCAGGGCCGGAACGTCGAAGTCGGGATACGACTGCGTGAAGCTGTAGTTGATGTGTTTCTGCCAGTTGTCTTCCCATCCGAGGTTCCACCCTTCTACGAGTAGCTGCGAGAAGCCGTGCTTCGACGCGAAGTCGATGTACCGGCGCACGTTGTCGTTGTTGGCTCCGTGGCGGGGCGACTTCTTGATGGCGGTGAAATCGGTCGTGTAGATATCTACGGGCTGGTAGTCGCCATAGTTCCATGTGGAGGCTCCCGTCATCATCTCCCACCAGACGCCCATATACTTCACGGGGTGAATCCAAGAGGTGTCGTCGAGCTTACAAGGTTCGTTGAGATTCAGGATCATGCGCGAGGCAAGCATCTCGCGGGCATCGTCGGCAACGATGATGGTGCGCCAAGGAGTTGTTGCCGGACAGCGCAGGTAGCCCTTCATGCCCCGGGCATCGGGGGTGAGGTGGGATTCGAGAAGGAAGGTGGCCCCCCTTTCAGCCCCCGAGGGGGCTGTAGGGGGCGCCACCAAATGCATCGCCGAATAGTTGACGAGGGCGGCCTCGTGGATATTGATGAACAGTCCGTCGGCCGTCTTCATCAGTAGTGACGTCTGCGTGCTGGGAGCCGGTATGGCACTCTGCGTGGCATTCTCCGTGCGCGCCTTTTCTTCTAAGTCTTTTATTGCGGATAGCGGCGAGATGGTGTATTCGTATTCGTCGGTATCGTAGTCGCCCGGAATCCAATAGGCTGTATGGTCGGCTGTCATGCAGAACTCCGTATGCTCCTCGCGTATCTTGACATTGTCGAGATTGGCGTGCCGCGGCAGTTCGTATCGGAATCCGACACCCTCGTCGTAGACGCGGAAGCGGATGATGATGTGACGGGGAGCGGAGAGCGACACATCGGTAGAAGGTTGCGGGTGCTGAACGACGTGGGCCGCCATCTCGTTGTAGTGGTTGCGGATGCTTGTCTCTTCGCCCCATACGGGTTGCCACGTCTCGTCGAACGAAGCGTATTCCACCCCTTCCAGCTCGAAGCCTTCCATGAGCGAGGGCCAGTTGATGAGCTCGATGCCGAGGTGTGAGGGAGCCACGACGAGCCGTCCCTTATACCACATCTCGTAGGTCATCCGCCCATCCTCTACATAAAAACTTACCCGT
>JAGBLC010000057.1 GCA_017635615.1 Prevotella sp. | reverse complement strand
GTGTCGGCCATGACTGTGACGGTGGCCACAGCCATGGCGATGAGAATCAAAAGTTTTTTCATCTGATAACCTTTCTGATTGTTGGGTGTTGGGAATTGGGTGATGATGTCTTGAAGATATAGATACCCTTGTTGAGCGACGAGGGGCTGTCGGCCATGACACGGCCCTGGAGGTCGTAGACCTGATGCTGAAGCGTCTGAGCCGCATCACACTGAACCTTGGGGAGGGCTGACGGGGCGACTGTGATGACGTATTCGCCGATGGTCGACGAGCCGTTCTGGTAGACAGCCTGGATGCCGATGGTGTGGGTGCCCGATGTGAGTGGCGGCAGGGTGAAGACGGCCTCAGTGGCCTCGCCCACCTTCTCGCCGTCGACGAAGATGTCGAAGCGCACGACGTTGCCATAGTCGATGACAGCCTCGGAGCCCTCGGCAGGACCTACGGTGAAGTCGTCTATCTGCGTGAAGAAGGCATCGTACGACGTGTAGTGCAGTCCGATACGAACCTGCTGACCCTCATAGTCGGAGAGGTCGGTGGTGTAGAGAGCCCACTCGCCGGCTGCCAGCGGACTGGCTTCAGAGAGTACGGTGAAGTCGGCGGGAGCATCGCTGCCGTCGGAGATGCAGAACTCCATCGACTCGGGATATTCGGCAGCGTAGCCCTTTGCCTTGACAGTCAGCTCATAGCCCTTGTTGATGGTGAGCAGGGGCGAGATGAGCCACTTGTCGGCCATGCCCATCTGCGGCGAGAAGAAGATGACGGTCTTGTCGCCTGTCGGCGCTGCCACGGCCTGGTCGGTGGGCAGCATGGCTGGCTGGGTACTCCAGGGATTGAACACCATAGGCGGGATGGCCATGGGGTTAGAGGGTGTCCCAGAGCCAGGGAAGCTGATAATCTGTCCGTTGAGACTGATGGGATAGACAGGCAACTGGTCGACGTCCATCGTCTTCCACTCGCCAAACTGACCGGAGGCGAAGTCGTCGTAGTCTTCAAAGCTCTCCACGAAGGCCAGGTCTTGGTTCCAGCGCATGGTGTAACGTCCATCCTCGTCGGCCGTTGCGGTGATGTTGTACGGCTCAATCTTGTTGTCTTCCAGCACGATATCGAACGAAGCATCCTCCGTGACATCGACCGTCTGCTGATAGGGCTCGAAGGCCCCTTCCTCCATGCTGACAAGATACTGTCCGTTGGGGAGCGACACGATTTCGGCCTTGCCTTCGCTGACGACGAGGTCGTGCTGCGAGCCGTCGGCAAGACTGAGTACCCGCAGTGTCTGACCGTCGGGCGAGAGGATGCTGTTGGCCGTGACGTTGAAGACCACATGCGAGAGATTCGACTTCTCGATGGTCACCTCCATCGTCACCATCTCGCTCAGGGCAGCCTTGTAAGAGGCTTGAATGCCCACGATATGCGTTCCGACGGGAACGTCCTCGATGGTATAGGTGTAGTTCTCCGTAGTGCCCACCTCCTCGCCGTCGAGATAGATGTGGAAGAGCTCGTTGGGGTTGGCGGGAGAGTGTTTCGCGCCCACGTACCCTCGATTCTCAAGAGGCTTCTGCCCCACGTAGACATCGTCGACCATGAGCATGAACGAGCCATAACGGTTGTAGTCGCTGATATAGCGGATGGCGAGCTTCACCTGCTGGCCGGCATAGGCCGAGAGGTCGTAGCTGCAGCGGCGCCAACCGGTGTAGTCGGCCGTCTCGTAGTTGCCTTGGTCCAGACGGACGAAATCTGCCTGCTCGGGGTTGTCTGTCTTCGTGGTGACGTAGACCATGAAACGCTCCGGCCAACGGTCGGCTGCTTTCGCCATGAAGGCAAACTCGTTGTCGGTGCCCACGGTGATGACGGGCGTGATGAGCCAGTCGTCGTTGGCATTGCCCGAGCTGGTGCGCGTGAAGCCCACATACTGTTGTCCGCCGTAGGGACGGAGGATAGGATAGTCGTACCACCAGGTGGGTACGACGGTCAGGGGGTTGATGATCTGAGCATACTGCATGACGCCACGGTTGGGATAGCTACCCACCAGGGGTGCAGCCGCTTCGAGGTCGGCATCGATGCCGGTCCAGTCGCCGAACTGTACGGCCCATCCGTCGTAGCTCTCGAAGTCGTCGAAGAAGGCGGGTGCCTCCTGGTTCCAGGCGAGTTCGATATTGTCCTTGCCCGTCATGGCATCGTGCACGACGTTGGCCGTCAGGGCGTAGGGTGTGCGTGTCTGTTCTGTCAGGGTGACGCTGACGGTCTTCTCCGTCTCTTCTTCACCGACGTTGAAGTCGTAGGAGAGCGGTTCGAAGCCCGGGCGTTCGATACTGAGGTTATGGTTGCCGGCATACACCTTGACGGTGCAGACGCCTTCGCTGTTCAGCTTCAGTGCGCCATAGCCTGTCTGGAAGTCGGTGTATGTCAGCGTGATGGGCTGTCCGTCGAGGTTGTCACCTTCTACGGAACTGACCTCGATGCTGAGCTGGCAGTTGCGTTTCTGCGCCTGCGCTGCATTGGCGAGAAGAAGCGCAAACAGAATAAGGGGTATAATCTTGTTTCTCATGAGCAGTTGACTTTTTTATCACGAATTTGAGAAATAGAGAATTGTATGTATCTTCTGTTCAGATTATTATTAAACACAGAGACACAGAGACACGGAGTTTGCTATTTACTGTATTTATAAAGAAAAAATCTCTGTGTCTCTGCGTCTCTGTGTTCTATTATTATGAACAGCTCACACTATTCTTGCTCCCCCCGGGGAGAGTTTAGCGTGCGTTAGCGATGCGGAGCGTCTTCAGCTCGTCGCCGTCCTTCACCTTGACGATGAAGAGGCCCTTACCGGCGCGCTGTACGGTGGTCATGCCGCGACCTGTTGCCAGGAGCTGTCCGTCGGCACTGTACACCTCGACCTCAGCATTGCTGCCAATGGCGGCCGACGTGATGGCTGTCGGAATCTCCGGCTGAACAAGACCCGTGAAGGTGAAGTCGTCGAAGAAGGCCAACCAGTTGGCGCTAACCGTCGTATGGCGTACTGCCACATAGATTTCCTTACCAGCGTAGGGAGCGAGGTCTACGGAGTAGTGGTTCCATTCGTTCTCACCGAGATAAGGCATCTGTGTGTCGAACATCACAGCCTTGAAGTCGCTGGTCTTGGTGTTGCCGTTTTCGCTGACGTAAACACCGACGCTGTGATAGTCGTTGTCGCCATTGAAGACGGAGTTCTCCGTGCCGAGGTTGCGGGCATAGAAGTCGAAGATCGATGTCTCCGACGGGCAAATCTGCTTAGAGATGAGCCAGTCGTCGGCAGCCGAGTTGTTGTCAGGAGCCGCAGCCACGAGGGTATAAGCGCCTGTGTGGGCAGTCAGGTTCTCATTGCTGTGCTTAGCCTGTGTGAAGGCGTAGCGTCCGCCATCATTCTCGATTTCTGTGAGATAGTAGTTCGACTTGTAGTTCACTGCACCGTCTACGTCGATCATCGTGAAGTCATCTTTCCAGACATAGTCGAGCGGGTTGGCCTCGAAGCCGTAGTAGAGCACATCCTGAGCCAGACCCTCACCCTTGACGGGGAAGGTGGCCTTGGCTCCGCTCTCAAACTCAATGGTCATCTCATCTTCCACGGCATCCTCGATGTCCTTGGCATTGAACTGCAGATTGAATGCGACGCCCTCGTTCACGGCAATCTCGTCGCCCGGCTGGATAGAGCACTCGAAGTTGTCTGTGTTGAACAGTACATCCTTCACCTGCAACTTCTTCGAGCCATCGTTGATCAGCGAGAACTGATCACCCGAGTTAACGGCCTTCATATAGTTTACCTTACCGGCATCCCAGCCTTCCTTGTTGAACCTTGCGGCATCGCCTACGAAGCCGTCCATGTAGATATTGTCGAGACCAGCACCACGATGGCGTCCACCGTAGCTATTGTTGGTCCAGCGGAACTGGATGGTCTTACCGGCAAACTCTGTCAGGTCAATCTTCTCGTAGCGCCAGTATTTGGTCTCACCATCTTCGTTGTAATCCTCGGAGAGATAAGCAGCCTGCTTCCATTCGCCGTCGCTGTAGATTTCAAATACTACGTCGCTGTAGCCATTGCCACCTTCTACGTTCTGCTTCTTCAACAGACCAGACTCGTCGACAATCAAATCTACGGGATGGTTGTCGCCCCATACAAATGAGATGTACATATCCTTGCCAGCCGGCATCTTGAATTGTGGCGATGTAAGCGTAGAGCTCTTGCCTGCATTCAGCCAAATGGTGTACATAGAAGCGCCAGTACCACCGTATGCCTTAGCTGTATTGAGCGGCTCCCAACGACGGTTCTCCCATTCAGCTGTGGTTGTTGACAACCAACCTGTGGGGAACGGGTTGTCCTTGTCGCACTCGTCGAAGTTCTCAGAATAGGGGAATTCTACCACCGAAGCATCGGGCTGCGTGGTGAACTTCCAAGTAGAGGCAGTCTGTGAGTTGCCCACCTCGTTATAGCCCACTACCTTCCAGCGGTAAGTGGTCTCGTAGTCGCACTCGGGGATGGTATAGGTAAAGGTATTGCCTACATCCAGTCCGTCGATGAGGTTGTTGGCCTCAGCATTGGTGCCCACATAGAGCTTGTAGCCTTCGGCAAACTGAGCCGGTCCCCATTCCAGTACGATGTCGCGCGGATAAACACCCTCAGCACCGTTGGCGGGCTTTACCAATGAGGCATTGAGAGGCACGCCGTCGGCACCGAAGACGTTGGGCAGCAGCACGCGGTCGAGCGTGAAGCTGGAGTGGTCGTAGGCACCCTCGTCTTCTGACTCCACGGCGGGATAGAAGAAGCGGATGTAGCTCTCGTCGCTGCCCACGCCCAGGTCGACGGTTTCAGTCAGCAGTTGGTTGAGGCCATTCTGATAGTCGCTGATCCACTTTGTGGTCCAGTTGTCGCCACCATCATAGGACACCTGCAACTCGATATCATATTCAGGAGCATACTCTCCATCATACTGATTATAATAGGTGAACGTCACCTGTCCGCCGTCGCTCAGGTCAAGACGCGGTGAGCGCAGCGTGCAATTGCTGAAAATGTCACTGGCATAGGCACTCTGGTCGCCTTCGATGGCTGCGCTCGAGGCACTCCATCCGTTGGCGCGCCAGCCTGCTGGCGGGAACGGACCTTCGAACGATTCGAGCAGATAGCCGTCGGGGACAAACTGCTTCGTGGCCTGCAGACCTACCTTGGCATCGCCACCCGTGGTGTGGATGATGGCATCGCACTGGGCCGGAGAGGTCATCGAGGCGGTGTAGCTCAGCTGGAAGTCGACACTCTCGTACTTGGCCAGGTTGACACCGGCGAAGTCGGTATTGCAGCTGACGCCCTCGGGCAGGTCCATACCCGTCACCTCGAGTCCGTTCTTACCAGTGTTGGTCATGCGGATGACCTCGGTGTACATCTTCTCGCCGATGTACATCTCGCCGAAGTTGTAGCGGTCGAGCGAGAGGCTGGGCACTGGTGTTACGTCGGGTGTCCACTGCTTCACGGTGATGTCGTCGAGCCAGACGACGTTGCCAATAGGCATCAGCATCTTATAGACGAAGGCTAATTTTACCTTCTCACCCTTCCAGTCGCTCAGGTCGATCTTGGAGACGTGGCGGTCCCATGTGCCGATGGGGAATACCATCACACCGCTCTCGCGCAACATCTGTTCGTTCTGGATGCTGAACACAGTTTCTGCACCATTCAGATCGTCGTCGGTGACAACGCGCACCTGGAAGTCATACTTTGAGTTGTCGTTGGCATTCATGGGGCTGACCACCCATGTGAACTGCAGCTGATAGGTGTCGTTGAGGTCAAGTTCCGGTGAAAGCAAAATCTCTTCGCGCGGACCTGCTCCGTCGCCTGCTGAGATAGGTCCGTCGCAGGCAGCACAACCAGAACCACTGATGGTGGATCCTGACTGGCTGTTTGGGTCTGAATAGAGGTTGTGCCAAACATACCTGGGATCTGAACCTGTATAGGTGTTGACAGTCGTCCACCCTTCTCCTCTTGCAACTGGTTGGGTGTAATAATTCCCTGTAGATCCAACTCCCGTTTCGAAATCCTCGTCGAGGATAGTCTGTGCCTGTGTCAGCTGAGCCGAACAAGCCAGAAATGCGGTTAGTAATAGATAATAAAATCTCATAAGCTCTGAATTTAAAATTTTTGCAAAGATAGCAAAAAATCGCTTATGATGGTAGGAAATTAACAATAAAGATTGTTTTTTAGCTTAATTTGATGGATATTCGCATTTTGACATGGTGTTTTATTAACAATACTTTAAAAAAACGAATTTGGCGAATGATGGCATCGGGGCCCATTCGCCAAATTCATTCAGTATCCCCAAAAGGGA
This sequence comes from Prevotella sp., assembly GCA_017635615.1. Taxonomy (GTDB): domain Bacteria; phylum Bacteroidota; class Bacteroidia; order Bacteroidales; family Bacteroidaceae; genus Prevotella. Next base: position 8,727 of record JAGBLC010000057.1, on the reverse strand, counting down.
ATAGTTAGATTACTTCACCACAAACTTGCGCTGCACGAGCATGTTCTTCGGGTCGAGGGCGTTGTCGAGTTCTTCCTTCGACATCAGACCCTTCTCAAGGACGATGTCGTAGACCGAGCGGTTCTCCTCGAGGGCCTGCTTAGCCACCTTCGTGCTGTTCTTGTAGCCGATGATGGGGTTCAGGGCGGTGACGATACCGATAGAGTTCTTCACCATCTCCATGAGGTGGTCGCGGTTGATGGTGATGCCGTTGATGCACTCGCGTACGAGCGTGTCCATAGCATTCTTCAGCCATGTCTGGCTCTCGATGATGCTCTCGGTGATGACGGGCTCCATGACGTTGAGCTGCAGCTGACCGGCCTCGGCGGCGAAGCTCACGGTGGTGTCGTTACCAATCACCTTGAAGCACACCTGGTTGACCACTTCGGGGATGACGGGGTTCACCTTACCCGGCATGATGCTTGATCCAGGAGCCTTCGGCGGCAGGTTGATCTCGTGCAGACCGCAACGAGGACCAGAAGCCATGAGGCGGAGGTCGTTACAGGTCTTCGAGAGCTTCACGGCGAGACGCTTCAGGGCGCCAGAGTAGCTCACGTAGGCACCCGTGTCGGGAGTAGCCTCCACGAGGTCGTCGGCAACGGAGAAGGGCAGGCCTGTCTCTTCGGCCAGCTTCTTGGTGCAGAGCTCTGTGAAGCCGGGAACGGCATTCAGACCTGTACCGATGGCTGTACCACCCATGTTGATCTCAAAGAGCAGGTTGACGTTGCGCTCCAGGTTGGCCACCTCTTCCTCCAGGTTGTTGGCGAAGGCGTGGAACTCCTGTCCGCTGGTCATAGGAACAGCGTCCTGCAGCTGGGTGCGACCCATCTTGATGACATCCTTGAACTCGTCGCCCTTGGCACGCAGAGCAGCAATGAGGCCCTGCAGGCTCTCCACCAGTTTCTGGTTCAGGCGGATGAAGGTCAGGCGGATGGTGGTGGGATAGACGTCGTTGGTCGACTGTCCGCAGTTGAGGTGGTCGTTAGGCCAGCAGTGCTGGTAGTCGCCACGCTCGTAGCCCATGATCTCGAGGGCGCGGTTGGCCAGCACCTCGTTGGCGTTCATGTTCACCGATGTGCCGGCACCGCCCTGCATCATGTCGAGGGGGAAGTTCTCGTGCCACTTGCCGTCGATCACTTCGCGGCAGGCCTGGACCACGGCCTTGGTCACCTCGTCGTTGATGACGCCGAGTTCGTTGTTGGCCAGGATGGCAGCCAGCTTGACGTATGCGATAGAGATGACATAGTCGGGGAAGTCGCACATGTGGTTGCTGGAGATCTTGTAGTTGTTGATACCACGCTGTGTCTGCACGCCATAGAGTGCGTCGGCGGGAACCTGGAGCTCACCCAAGAGGTCGCTCTCAATTCTGAATTTCTTTTCTTCCATGTTTTTTCTATAGAGTTAATACGATTAGAAAATTATTGAATGATTTTTTATCTACGGATTTTTTTCTACGGAGCAGAGGAGTAAAGGAGAATAGGATGGCACTTTTAAGTCTGCTTGCAACCCTTGTCATAATGATTTACGCGTATGGATTGATGACAGGGTGAATACCATCTTTCAACAGTTCCACATTGAAATTGACCACATATCCAAGATGGCAGTTAGTGAGCCGCAAATAGGTATAAAGTTGTTTCTCAAATACTTTATGATATTCAGTCACAGACTTTAATTCCAAGATTACGGCATTGTCAACCTTCAAGTCGAGACGCAGGTCATCTTTTAGGAGTTCACCTTTATAATATACGGGGACAGGCACTTGACGTTCAACGAGAAATCCATGCATTGTCAGTTCTTTGTAGACTGCTTCCTCATAAATGCTTTCCAGCAGTCCGGGCCCCAATACATTGTGAACTTCGTAGAGGCAACCTAACAATTCGTATGTATAACTCTTGTCTATTTCTGAGTTTATGCCAATCATGACAGCCTTTTTCTCCTTTACTCCAGATCTGAGTTTAAGCCATTTGTTACAACCCTTTCTCCTATACTCCTTTACTCCGTAGAATAAATAATACTCAGCAGAGTTAATAGCACTTGATGCGGTACATGAAGCCAAGCTCGATGCGGTTGGTGTTGTAGTCTTTCAGACCGCACTCCTTCGAGAAGTCGTACTTATGGCCTACGTAGGCGAGGAAGACGCGGAAGTCCTGGCTCTTGTCGGGATAGTACTCCAGCGAGCCGAGGTAGCCGATGGACTTGCGGTAGTCCTTGAAGGCCTCGATGTTCTTCACCGATGCCGTCTCGTAGGTGCCCTTGAGCATCAGGTTCCACTGCGGGGCGAACTGCCAGTTGAGCTTGGTGATGAACGAGTTGTAGTGCACCTTTCCGAAACGGACGTTGGTGGCTTCCGGATGGTAGACGTTGACCATACTGTAGGCATCTCCGAGATCGCTCGTGGCGATGCCAAGGCGGTCCATATCGTCGAACTCACCCATGTAGTCGACATACCACTGCAGCTTCGGCAGGTTCAGGCGCTGTCCGAGGATGAGCATGCGCGAATAGGTTCCGCGGGCCTGCGTCTGCAGTCCCCACGACCAGCGTGTCTGCAGCACGTCGCCGAAGAAGTTACCGTTCCAGTTGACGATGTAGGTCAGCGGGTTCCTTGCTTGGCGCAGGTTCTTCACGCGGTTGCCGTCTAAGAGCGTGGGGTTGGCACCATAGTCTTCCTCCAGTTTGCCGTTGTTGGCATCAGAGACCTCGAGGGCTATCTCCTGCGAGGGAACGGGCTTCAGCGAGAGTGTCACACCGCCGATGAAGTTGTCCATGTTCTCCACCATGTCCGAATACTCATAGATGTACATCGGGTTCTCGTCGAACTCGAAGCCGCCCCATATCTGGCACATCTTACCGCCCATGAGCGACACCTTGTCCGAGAAGTTGTAGCCCACCATCATGATGTCCGTTGCCTTGGCAAAGTTGTCCTCCCCCTTGGCAGCGTTCGACTTGTTCAGGCGGTGGCGCAGACGGTAGAACAGCTTGTCCGTCAGGTTACCCTTGATCTCCAGACGCAGCTGCTTGTTGGCGATGCGGCTGGTCCATTCGCCGTCGTTCTCCTTCGCCTGTGCCGAAGCGGCGAAGTTGAAGTAGACGTTGAACATATCGTTCTTCTTCTCCAGTTTTGCCACACGCTCGGCAATCGACTGGTAGTCGCCGTCTTCGCCGCCCATGCGTGTGTTGTTGCCCTGAGCCGAGGCTGTCAGTCCGGCGCAGAGCATGAGTCCAGCAAATAATATCTTTTTCATACCTAAATTATCAATTGTCAATTATCAATCAGATTAGTATTTCTTGAAATACTCCTGGATCTCCTGCCAGTCGTGGGTCTTCGTCAGGGCGAGCATGAGCAGCACGCGAGCCTTCTGCGGGTTGAGCGTCAGGGCAGCCACAAAGTGGTATTTGTCGTCGTCCACCTCACCGTTCAGACAGGTGGGACCTGTCGGGCAGCGGCTTGAGCGCACGATGTTGATACCCTTCTCGCGAGCCTTCAGGGCCACGTCGAAGACATCCTTGTAGAAGTTGCCGTCGCCGACACCGGCCAGCACGATGCCATCGTAGTTGGCGTCAACGAAAGCCTGCATGGGCAGGGGCGACGCATTGGCATAGCCGTAGACGATGCCCACCTTGGGCAGACGGTCCAGATTGTCGACGTTGAACTCGCTCTTCGTGGTGTGCAGGTTGTCGATGTTGCGGTTGTAGATAGCCTCGCCATTATAGACATAGCCCACCTTGCCGTAGTTGGCACTCTGGAAGGTAGCCACATCGGTGGTGTGCATCTTGATGACATCCTTGGCGTCGAGCAGCAGGTTGTTCATGCAGACCAGAACACCGCGACCCTTCGAGTTGGGGCTGGCAGCGGCAGCCACACCGGCATAGAGGTTGCCCGGGCCGTCGGCACTGATACCTGTAGAGGGGCGCATAGAGCCCACCAGCACCACGGGTTTGTCAGAGTGGACCGTGAGGTTCAGGAAGTAGGCCGTCTCCTCCATCGTGTCTGTTCCGTGGGTGATGACCACACCGTCGTAACCTTCCACGTTGAGCAGCTGGTTGATACGCTTTGCCAGCTTCAGCCACACCTCGTCGTTCATGTCCTGCGAACCGATGTTGACCAACTGTTCGCCACTGATGTCGGCCAGATAGAGCATCTGCGGCACAGCGTCGATGAGCGTCTGCACGCCCACCTGACCGGCGCTGTAGGCCGAACTGGTTGCCGACTCGCTCACGCCGGCGATGGTGCCGCCCGTGGCAATGATTCTGATCTTGGGTTTTGCTACGATGTTTGCAGAAACCAACAGTGCTAAAAGCACCAATACACTACGCATTGTTTTCATAAGCTTTGTTTTTAGTTGTTTTAATATAAGAATGTTATGATCAAGTAGCCCACAGCAATCGAGACAATCGTCGTGATGAAGCCCGAAAGCTGGAACGAGTGGTTGACGACATACTTGCCGATACGCGTCGTTCCGGTGGTGTCGAAGTTGATGGCAGCCACCTCAGTGGGATAGTTCGGGAAGAAGAAGTAGCCATTCACGGCGGGGAACATCGCCGTCAGGGCCAAGGGATTGATGCCCAGGCCGATGCCCAGGGGATAGAGCGTCCGCACGGTGGCAGCCTGCGAGAAGAGCATGATGCTCATGATGAACAGGGCCACGGAGAAGAGGAACGGATACTGCGTGACGATGTCGGCGATGTGCGAGCGGAAGAACTCCAGGTTGCCGTTGAAGAAGGTGTCGCCCATCCAGGCAATACCGAAGATGCTCACCATGGCGTTCATACCGGCACCGAAGATGTTGCCGCTGACGGCTTTCTTCACGTCGGCCTTGCCCACGATAAGAATGAGCGCGGCTATCGACATCATGATAATTTCGATGGTCTCGGGCATCGTCAGTCTCGTCAGCTCGCCATCAACGTTGAACGACGGGCGCAGCGACGGGATGCTGCCGAAGAGAACCACCAGCACCACACCGAGCAGGAAGGCCAGCACGGCACGACGCGCGTACTTTTCGTTCGAGGATGCGGGTGTACGGGAGCTCGATGGTGCGAGATTACCTTCGCGCGATTCTTCAGTATTCTCGTCCCCACGTACCTCCGTACCCTCGTACCCACGAGATTCTTCCTCCAGCAGTCCTGCCTTCAGTCTGCGCTGGTATTCAGGATCTTGCTCCAGCTCCTTGCCCACGCGGTTCTGCACGAACGAGGCCACAAGGATGGCGATGAACGACGAGGGGATACAGATGAGCAGCACATCCTTCAGCTCGATGCCTTTGCCGCCAAGGATGTCGGCCGAGATGATGGCCGCCGTAGCTGCCGACATCGGACTGCCCGTGATGCCGAGCGAGGCCGAGATGGTGGCCACGGTGATGGGCCGTTCGGGGCGTATCTTATTCTTGCGCGCTATCTCCGAGATGATGGGCAGGAGCGAATAGCAGGTATGCGCCGTTCCGGCCAGCAGGCAGAAGAGCCATGTCGTCAGCGGGCCGTAGTAGGTGATCTGCTCGGGATGCTTACGCAGGAAGCGCGCTGCCAGCGTCACTAAGTAGTCCAGTCCGCCGGCTGCCTGAAGGGCTGCCGTGGCCGTGATGACACTCACGATGATGAGCATCACGTCGATGGGCACCTTACCCGGGTGCATACCGAAGCCGAAGACCAGGATGAGCACACCGATCATACCGTAGATACCCAGTCCGATGCCGCCCACGCGGGCACCAGTGAAAATCATAGCCAGCACGATGGCCAACTGTATCAGTACCAATGTTGTAGCCATAATGTATTGATATTAGATAGATTCGATAAATGATTATGAGATTGCAAAAGTAAGCTTTTTCTCGGAAATAGCAAAATTTTTAGCCGTTTTTTACAGATTGTTAAAGATTATAATTGACTTTACCCGAAAAGCCCGACACCTCACCAAAATGCCCCCAATCCCTTTGTTCATGCGGGTTTCAGATGGTGAGGTGTTCGCGAAACACCTCACCACACATCTCACCACACACCTCACCATCTGGATGGTACGCAACAGCGCATAAGAAGCACACGTAGGAGGCGACGCTTCCTAGCGTCGCAACAGCACACAAGAGGCACACGTGGCAGGTGTCACGCTGGGAAGCGTGACCTCCTACATTAGCGCAAAGGGTAGGAGGCGACACCATTCCCGCTAACGCGCCGACCCGTAGCCTTTCCTTGCGTCGCAACAGCGCATAAGAAGCAATGAATGGTGGGGTCTCTGGTGAGGTCTCTGGTGAGGTGTTTCGCCATCACCTCACCATCGGGAAGGCCGATAAACAGGGTGATTCAGCGCATTTTGGTGAAGTGTTGCCCTATTTTCAGTAAAACTTTTTCTGTGGGCGCCGATTATCTACCAGAGATAGCCAGCACGCGTGTCGCAGATGCCTTCTGAGCTTGTCAGCGACCATCCCTGAACGGGTCAGAGATGTCTTCCGAGCCTGTCAGAGACCATCTCTGACGATGTCATTAACCATCTCTATCGAGCTTGTAGTCGCTAAATCCCAGTCTCCTTTTCTCCTATACTCCGTAGATATAAAAATTAAAACCTTCTCTACGCAAAGCTCTATAGTCTCCGCGGCTCTGCGTGAGATAATTATTTCTACGGAGTATAGGAGAAAAGGAGGGGGGCACTCCCTATGCGCTGTTGCGACGCAAGGAAGCGTCGCCTCCTACACGGCCACCTATGCGCTAACGTAGGAGGTCACGCTTCCCAGCGTGACACCTGCCACGGATGTCACTTATGTGTTGTTGCGGGCGGAAACGCTGTTCTGCCCCTAAAGTGGCGAGCCACGTGGGAACTCCTCCCCCTCGGGGAGGCTGGGAGGGGTGTCCCTCCCCCTAAAGAACAAAGATGCCCGCGCCGCCCCTCTTCTTCCGAGGTGCCGGCGCGGGCCATCTGCACTTACATCTCAAAAAATCTGCTCAGAAAGTGAAAAGCCTGCAATTATTTCACCGTAATCTTGCCCGCAAGCGATTCATCTCCCACCAAGGCGCGGACGACGTAGACACCCGGCTCCCAGCCCTCTGTTTGGAGAATGAACGCGGGTTCATCCATTTCTTTCGTGAGCGCCTTCCTATATTTATTTCGTGATTCTTTTATAGATAATCGTCGGGTCTATATAGTAATAGGCACCGTCATCAATGCAAAGTCGCATCTGCCCATCCTGGAACACACAGGAATAGCGGTCCGGGGTGTCGTAGGACCAGTAACAATAAGACAGATGGCCGCCCAGAGCCTTGCTCTCTCCGAAATACCATTGCCAGTCGTCCTCGAACTCGTATGCCGACTCTATCGTAACCTCATGAGGCTCTTCATCCGCCTCGCGGTAGTTCGGATAGGTGATGACCACGCGTCCGTCCTCGAAAAACTCCATAACTCTACCCTGACTGTCGGGTATCTCTTGGTAGCTGTTCCTTACTTCCTTCCACTTTCCCACAATGGAGTCGCGCGCAAGACTCACGCTGGCTGGAGGGTCAATCTCAAACTCCATGTTCGGCGCCACCCAATGGAAATCAGTATCCACCTTTCCCAACTGGCACGGCCCTACAAGAACGTCCATACGGATCCCATCCTTGTATTCCCCGTCGGGAAAACGGTTGATGTCTGCCAACACGGCTTCTTTCGGGAGATACAGGAACTCATCCTTACATGGCCAGACGGAATCCGCAGCCTCAGCAGGAGCCTTTTCGATTTTTGTGGCCACACAGCCAACCACATCCCACGGACTGTTGGTTGTCGTCACCACAGTATATTGTCCGCTTGGGATGCAGGAGTAATCGGGATTCCTGAAGTCACTATCCATGAACTTGTATTCGAGACTTGCCTCATCCTTATTTCCCACGGCGAAGTCGAGTGTCACTGTAAATTCTGACTCAGCTTTCAGTTGCTGGCTCTTGAAACACAGCATGTACCTGTCTGATGTAAAAGGAGAGAGCACATATTCCAAATCGTAGATACCGATGTCGCCTCCCTGGTCAATGGTTTGGCTTTCCATCAATTGTATCTTGTTGCTTTCCATCACCACAGAGGGATTGATATCATCAGGACTGCAAGCAAACAGGACATTCGAATGCTTCAAAAGGAGCTGACCGTCGGGCAGACATTCGTACCCGATACGCTCCTGTCCGCCTGCCCGGAAATAGCGCAGATAGTCTTTCTTCGAAGAAATGACAGCCTTGCTCTCCGACTTGTTGAACCTTACCAGTTGCATCGCTTTAATTGCATCTGGTTCTGGCTCAGGTGTAACTTCGTCATCGTTCGAACAACCTGTCATGCACATTGCCATGACCGACAACAACAATGGTAGAATAAAAGTCCTTTTCTTTTTCATGCCTGATATATTCATTAGAATTCAACAAATAATAATTGTAACCATTCATTATAGAAACGGGTCGGCCGCTGGAGTATTGCATGAAGCGGCCACCTTTTAGAGATTATTAACAAATCGTGATTCATTCCAAGCCAATCGTGCCGATGTACATGTAGGTGTCGTCCGACAAGATCAGTGTGAAGCTTCCTGAGAGGGTTCTTCCCATCCGCCTTTATCGGAGGCAACTGGAAAGCGTCACTTCGCGCCGAGCGGCGGGCAGGGCGGCGTGGCGGGCGGTGAGGACGGTGTCGCACTTGTTCTCGGCGTTGGTGCGCAGGAGGTAGTAGCGCATGAGGTCGCGCCGCGACATCTCTGCGGT
>JAGBLC010000056.1 GCA_017635615.1 Prevotella sp. | reverse complement strand
TTCGAGGGATGGGTGATGAGGCGGAATGATGAGTTGGCGGTTGCGTCCTATCCAGCCCAGTCCGGCTCGGGCAGCCCAATAGCGCTCCAAGACGGGAGCACTGTCGGAGAATGCGCGGTACGAGGGGGGAGGTGAGGGATGAGAAGCTCCCCCCAGCCCTTCGAGGGGGGAGAGAGGTGAGGGGTGAGAGGTGAAAGGTGCGAGGATGGTTTGTGCCAGCTGGTGTAGTTTCTGCTTGACGATGTCGTGATAGTCTTTGCCCAGGGCGTAGTCGGCAATCTGGTATTCGCCGTCGGGGAGCCGCTGGGCGGGACAATAGTTGAGAGCCACGCAGACGATGGTTTTCAGGCCGTCCATCAGCAGGCGCGGGTCAAGACGCTTGTCGAGATGGTTCTCCATATAGTGCATCTCAGCCTGCCGTCCGCTCTCTATCCATTGTCGGTATTGGCGGGCAGTAGCCTCGTCGACGGCTTCGGCCTTCGCTATTCCGCAAACAGAGAAACCGAGACGTAGCGCCTCGGTCTTAATCCTGTCAGAAGAAATCTTTTGTCCAGTCATATCTTTAATCATCTAACATCTTCCTTCATCCTTCATCCTCGCGCAGCGACACATCAACCTTCAACCTTCATCCTTCATCCTTCTTCCTCGCGAAGCGACACATCGTCCTTCATCCATCAACCTTCCAACGTCTTGAACTGGTAGCCCTGTTCGGTGAGCCATTGCAGGCTTTCGGGCAGGGCCGTCTGCAGCTTGTCGATGCTCTTGAGCGAGTCGTGGAAGGTGATGATCGAGCCGTTGCGCGTATATCGTTTCACGTTGTCGACGACATCTTGGGCGGTGAGCCATTTGCTGTAGTCGCGTGTGACGACATCCCACATGACGATGCGGAAGTCTTTCTTCAGCCAGTAGTAGACGCTATGGCGCATCCATCCGTGTGGCGGTCGGAACAGGTGTGAATGGATCAGCTCGTTGGCCTTGTAGGTGTTGATGATGTAGGTGGTGGTCCAGTGTTTGAATCCGCCGAGGTGGTTCATCGTATGGTTTCCCACCTGATGCCCGCGTGCCACGATCTGTTCGTACAGGTGGGGGTATTTCCTGACGTTGTCGCCCACCATGAAGAAGGTTGCCTTGATGCCGAAGCTGTCAAGCGTCTCAAGGATGAAAGACGTACTCTGGGGTATGGGCCCATCGTCGAAGGTCAGGTAGACCGCCTTCTCCTTTGGGTCCATACGCCACGTTGCACTGGGATAGATCCAACGCAGCCATCGTGCTGGTTGTTCGATGATCATTGTTGATTAAAGCTACCGCCGAGCTGCTCGTATTGGCCAGCCAGCTTCTCGAACTTCTGTATCAGCTCGTTGCCGTAGGCTTGGTCGAAGTCGAGAGCCTGTTCGGCGCAGTTGCGCAGGATATAGAGGTGCATCATGCACTCGCGCTGGTAGCTCTGCATGGAGTTGAATCCGAGCGACATGTACCAGTTGAGGTATTGCTGCGAGTTTTTCACGATGGCGTTCATGATGTTCTTGGCCTCCTTCATCTTGCCGAGCTTGCCATAGCACCAAGCCATATCGGCGGCACCCGAGATATAGGTGTAGGGCACGTTGTAGGCCGGTATCATCTTGTCGCAATACTGCAGCGCCTTGAGTGCTTTGTCGTTCTTCTTCTCGAGGATGAGGTTCTTACAGAGCTGGGCGAAGAGGTGGCGGTGCGTACCGCACATACGCATCACGGTCTCGTCGAGATAGAGTCCGGGCTTGTCGAGTCCGCCGTACTTGAAGCGAGTCATCACGTTGTTGTACACCTTCTCTGTGTCGAAGTCGGAGGCGTTGTCGTTGACCGTCGTGAAGGGTGTGATGCGGTAGACGAGACCTTCCTGCACGAAGTTGTCGCCCAGGTTCATGTAGTTCTCCGACCCAACTGTCATAGCCACGTAGATAGGACGGGTCCAGTTGGCGTTGGCTATCATCTCGAGCATCATCAGGTCGCCCTTGTAGAGTGCCCGCTTGCCTGCCAGCGAGATGATCATCTTGTCGGGGATGCTGTCGGCCGCCATCATCATGCCGCTCTTGCGTACGGCCTCCTTGTCGATGGTCATGTAGAGCGTGTCGGTGGGGATGAAGTGCATGTCGGGATTGTCCGAGCGCACCCAGCGGTCGAGGATGTTCTTCAGCTCGAAGGGTTCCTCGCCGAAGGTCTTGACGGCTTCCTCACGATTCTCCTGATAGAACTCCATCACCTGAGCCTTCACGTCGGGATTGATCTCGATGTAGTCGTTCGTGCCGTTGCAATAGTCGATTCGCGGCCACGTGATGGGCAGCGAGGGCGATTCGTAGGCGGGTCGCACCATCTGGTCGATATACCAGTCGGTCTGCAGGTAGCTCAGGTTGCACACGCGTGCATCGGTCCTGACGCCCTCGACGTCTTGGTTGTACCAGAGCGGGAAGGTGTCGTTGTCGCCGTTGGTATAGATGATGGGGTAGCCCTGGTCTTGTAGCGACATCAGGTAGTTCTGTCCGAAGTCGCGGCAGCAGTAGCGCCCCGAGCGGTCGTGGTCGTCCCACGTCTGCGAAGCCATCTGTATGGGCACCAGCAGACAGACGATGCCCACTACGGCGGCCACGAGTGTGCCGTTGACGCCCTTGAGTCGCTTCTTCAGCAGGTCGTAGATGGCAGCCACGCCCATTCCGCACCAGATGGCGAAGGCATAGAACGAGCCTGCGTAGGCATAGTCGCGCTCGCGTGGCTGGTTGGGCGTCTGGTTGAGGTAGAAGACGATGGCCAGACCCGTCATGAAGAAGAGGAAGAATACCACCCAGAACTGTCGGATGCCGCGTTGTCCGCGGTAGGCCTGCCAGAACAGTCCGATGAGGCCTAAGAGCAGGGGCAGGCAGTAGAACACGTTGTGGCCCTTGTTGTTCTTCAGGTCGTCGGGTAGCAGGTCTTGGTTGCCCAGGCGGGCATTGTCGATGAAGGAGAATCCTGTGAGCCAGTTGCCGTGTTCGAGCTCGCCGTTGCCTTGTATGTCGTTCTGTCGTCCGGCGAAGTTCCACATGAAGTAGCGCCAGTACATGAAGTTGCATTGGTAGGAGAGGAAGAAGAAGATGTTCTCCGCCTGCGAGGGCATGTGAACCGTCACCGCCTCGCCGCAACGGTCGTAGGCGACGTCGCGTCCCGAGGGGAGCCACGAGGGTGCTCCGCTCATCCAGCTGGTGTACGACTGGGCGTGGGCACGGTCGTACATACGCGGGAAGAGCATGTTCTGTGCATACTTATAGTCGGTCTTGTGGGTGACGATGAAGTAAGAGTCTTTCTCGTCGGGCGAGGCTTTCTCCTTCTGCTGCCAGATGGGAGCGCCGTCGACGACGTGCGGCTTGCAATACTCGCCGTCGCGCACGAAGTCGACCTCCGACGTATAGGCCTGTCCGTAGAAGAGCGGGCGGTTGCCATACTGGTCGCGTCCGAGATAGGTGCCGAGGGTGAAGATGTCCTCTGGCGAGTTCTGGTCCATCGGCGGGTTGGCCGACGAGCGGATGACGATGACGCCATACGTCGAATAGCCTATCATGAGCATCAGCATGCAGAGCAGCGTGGTGTTCTTGGCACGTGCGGTGACGAGCAGCTGCTTCTCGCGCTTCAGGTTGATGACAAACCAGAGGGCTACGAGGATGACGATGCCGATGAGCAGGGCCTTCCAGCCATAGCCGTAGAAGGGGATGCCCAGCATGGCCACGGCGGCGAGGAAGGCGATGTTCTGCCGCAGGGGGCTCTTGTCGAGCTGGCTCTCGTAGATGGCCCAGATGACGATGGCCACGAGCAGAATGATGTAGATGATAAGTCCCGTATTGAAGGGCATGCCCAGCTGGTTGACGAAGAGCAGCTCGAAGGCTCCGCCAACGGTGATGATGCCCGGAACGACGCCATAGAGGATGGCTGCCACGATGACAAACGAGATGCACAGCGCGATGAGCGAGCCCTTGAGGTTGGCGTTGGGATACTTCTTATAATAATATACGAGGACGATGGCCGGCACGCAGAGCAGGTTGAGCAGGTGGACACCGATGCTCAGACCGGTGATGTAGGTGATGAGCACGAGCCAGCGGTCGGAATGCGGCTCGTCGGCGTGGTCTTCCCATTTCAGGATGAGCCAGAACACGAGTGCCGTCAGGGCCGACGAGTAGGCATAGACCTCGCCCTCTACAGCCGAGAACCAGAACGTGTCGCTGAAGGTGTAGATCAGTGCACCCACCAGGCCCGATGCCTCGATGGCGATGAGCTTCGAGAGCGGCATTTGAGGCTCCCTTCCATCGGAGGGGGTGGGGGAGGTTTCATTCCAGATGAGCTTGCGTGTCAGATGGGTGATGCTCCAGAAGAGGAACAAGATGCACGATGCCGAGAGCAGGGCGCTCATCGTGTTGACCATCAGGGCTATCTGCGAGGGGTCGCTGGCGAACTGCGAGAAGAGGTTGGCCGTGAGCATGAAGAAGGGTGCGCCCGGTGGGTGGCCTACTTCCAGTCGGGAACCGGTGACGATAAACTCCGGACAGTCCCAGAACGAGGCTGTCGGCTCGATGGTGCTGCAATAGACGACGGCGGCCACCAAGAAGGCCACCCATCCGAGCACGTTGTTCACTAATCTGAATTGTTTCATTTCTTATCTGATTGTTTTTTTATTATTATTCCTTATTATTACCTTCCTTGTTGCGCTTGGTGCGTGTGATGTCGAAGAGATAGGTCAGCTTTAGGACGATGTTCGAGAAGCGCGAGGTGCTGAAATAGTCGCGCTTCGAGTCTTTGTAGATATTGCCCAGTCCGTAGTAATAGCGCGCTTCGAGCAACAGATGCCCCACCTTGGGATGCGAATATTCCATTCCGATACCGGCAGCGATACCATAGTCTATCTTGTTTTCGACGGCCATCGTGTCCTGGCGGACAACTTGGTTGACGCGGTCGGTGATGTTGCGGTCGTCGAGGTCGAAGTTCTTCACTGGCTTGTCAGTGATGTGGAGTCCGAACTGCGGACCTGCCTGGAAGAAGAACTGCATGCCCTTCTGCTCGCGCCCCCATGCCAAGTGGGCAAAGACAGGCACTTGCAGGTAGGTCATGTTGCGTTGGAAATGCTCTGCCACGCCCGTCGTGGGGTTGATGACGGGCTGTTCGTTGCGGTCGATGATGTTCTCCTTCCAGCCTATCTGGGCGTAGTTCACCTCGCCATAGATGGAGCAGATGGTGTTGAAATACTTCTCGCAGACGTAGCGCACGCTGAGTCCGCCCGTCGGACCTCCATGAAAGGTCTGCGTCACCTTGGGCAGGAAGGCCACGTTGCTCAGCACGTAGCCTCCGTTGACGCCGATGGCCAGGTCGTTGCGGTGGTCGCCTATCTGGGCATGAGCCAGCGAGGCGCTCATGGCGATGAGAAGTGTCAGGGTTGTTGCTTTCTTCATTTCAGAACGTGACGTTGGAGATGGTTCGGTTGCGGTTGTAGTGGATGAGCATGAACTGGTTGTTCTGCCATCCGCCCGTCCCTACACGGCTGAACTTGAACTGCGTCTGCACGGCTTTCGTATCGGGTGTGTCGCCCCGGAAGTTGTTGCCCTCGTGGTGAATGCCGCGCAGGAAGAACGTTGCCTGGTCGTAGCCGGTGAGGGCAAAGCGCGGCTTGGCCTCCATCATCGGTGTGTGGAACCATCGCTGGTAGGCTGCTTCCAGCTGCCCGGTCTTCGTCGACGAGGCGTTGTGGTAGAAGTGTGTGGGGATGAACACGTCGTACTGGTAGAAGCGGTCCTTGTCTATCTTCTCGTAGAGCAGCCAGTCGGTGTAGCCGTACATCGAGATGCTCAGGTCGCGGTTGTTCTGCGTCAGCACGTCGAGCTTCTTGAAGGTGGCTGTCAGCTCGGGCGAGCGTCCGGTGTTGAGGATGACCACGTTCGGCTTGTCGAGGGCGAAGGCCTTGGCGAACATCTCGTCGGAGCTGGTCAGGTTGGTGATGCTGTAGGCGATGCCCCGCTTCTCCAGCTGCTGCCGCAGGCCGAAGGTGAAGTTGCCCTTGGTGCTCGTCTTGTCGTTGCAGTCGACGATGACGGGGTGGCAGTCGGCAAAGCGTGCGAGATAGGCGTTGATAGCCTTCGTGTTGAGTTCGTCGGGCGACTGGTATACCTGATAGACGAAGGGGTTCTCGGCCACCTCGTTGCCGTTGATGCTGAAGGGGATGACCATGCGGATGTTGTGCTTGCGGGCGAAGTCGCCCAGATGCTTCACCTGCTTGGTGTAGAGCGGGCCGAAGATGATGTCGAGCTTGTCCACATCCTTCTCGAGCAGCGTCTGCCGGATGTCGGCGTCGATGTTAACGTTCCATGCGCGAACGTCTATTGAGATGCCCTCCTGCCGGAGGTCGTTGAAGGCCATGAGCATGCCCCGATAGTATTCCACCATGCGGCGTCCGTCGCCGTCGACGTCGTGCAGCGGCAGCATCACGCCCACGCGGATGGCTCGCTTGGTGATGTCGTCAGCGGGCTTGGCAGGCTCTGTGGGCGCAGCTTCCTTCACTTCCGGCGTGGGGTAGGGGATGTAGATGTAGTCGCCCTTGCGCAGCTTGTAGTTGGGCATGTTCATCTCCGGATTGGCCTTTTTCAACTCTTCCACGGTGATGCCATACTGACGTGAGATGCCGAAGAGCGTCTCCTTCTTCTTCACCTTGTGCATCGTTTGCCAGTTCTGCACCTGGGCTTCCACCGCGATGCTGCCCAGGAAGAGCAGTATCAGCGCAAAATATCTCAGACTATTTTTCATATATTCTTCTTTTTCGTGAATTTGGATGCAAAATTACAAAAAAAGATGTTTCTGCGCGCAATATTTAGCAATAAAAAACATTAAATGATATCAATTAGGGCCGATTGATGATGTTTTGCGCCGTCGCAGACGGTCTCTGGCGGGGTTGGAGATAGTCTCTGATATTGTCATCGATGGTCTCTGATGTTGTCATCGATGGTCTCTGATGTTGTCATTGACTCAACTTTAGCATTTGATTCAAAAGCTTAGTTTCAGACACGAAAAAAGCTAAGGAATATTTGGGTAAGTCCCCAAAAATCAGTACCTTTGTAATAGCTACAAAACAAGATACTTCATTCCTTAGCTATGTGCAAAGAT
>JAGBLC010000055.1 GCA_017635615.1 Prevotella sp. | reverse complement strand
TCGTGAGACAGTTCGGTCTCTATCTATCGTGGGCGCAGGAGTCTTGAGTGGATCTGTCACTAGTACGAGAGGACCGTGATGGACAGGCCTCCGGTTTACCGGTTGTCCCGCCAGGGGCACCGCCGGGTATCCGCGCCTGGATGGGATAAGCGCTGAAAGCATCTAAGTGCGAAGCCCGCCGCGAGATGAGGACTCCCCTGAGGGTCGTCAAAGACGATGACGTTGATAGGGCGCAGGTGTAAAGGCGGCGACGCCAAAGCCGAGCGCTACTAATTGCCCGAGTCTTCGTGGCCGTGGGGTTTATTCTCCTGGCTGTTGAGAAGTGTCGTTGTTTGTATGTGGTGAAACTGTTCTTGCGCATATTGTCGTGATGAAGTCAACCCCATATTGGGTGGTTATTGCGGCGGGGTCCCACCTCTTCCCATTCCGAACAGAGAAGTTAAGCCCGCCATCGCCGATGGTACTGCAATGCAATGCGGGAGAGTAGGTAGCCGCCTTTTTTGAAAAGGAGAGTCCCGTTCCTCAGCTGAGGAGCGGGACTTTTTTGTGGTTTGTCGTTTTTTTATTTCATTTATTGCATCGGGAAGAGTCCGTAGAGCTCGGCATCGATGGTGTCGGTGATGCGACGGAAGTCCTGTGGGTTGCTTTCAAACTTCGTTGTGTCGCCGTCAACGATGATGAGGTGGCCTTTGTAGGTACTGATCCATTCTTCGTAGCGTTTGTTCAAGCCGGTGAGGTAGTCGATGCGGATGGACTTTTCGTATTCCCGTCCTCTTTTCTGTATCTGTGCTACGAGGTTAGGGATGGACGAACGGATATAAATCATGAGGTCGGGCAGTTTGACGAGCGACATCATGAGATCGAAGAGGTCGGAATAGTTGTCGAAGTCGCGTTTCGACATCATTCCCTGGTCGTAGAGGTTGGGCGCAAAGATGCGTGCATCCTCGAAGATGGTGCGGTCTTGGATGATGGTATCGTCCGACTTGCTGATTTCCACTACCTCCTTGAAGCGTTTGTTGAGAAAATAAATCTGTAGGTTGAACGACCATCGTGCCATATCCTCGTAGAAGTCGGCGAGGTATGGGTTGTTGTCGACGGGTTCGAAGCGTGGTGTCCAGCCGTAGCGTTTGGCCAGCATTTTGGTGAGTGTCGTCTTGCCACTTCCGATATTTCCTGCTATTGCGATGTGCATGGTGATATTTTTTTTCGTTATTTCGGTATCTCGTTATTTCGACGATTATTTATTCTGGCGGGAAAAGGCCGAAGAGCATCGCGTCGATGCGGTCGACGATGGTGGCGAAGTCGAGCTTGTTGTTGAGGAAGTCGATGTCGTCGACGTCGATGGTCAGCACTTTACCTTTATATTTATGATAGACAAAGTCGTCGTAGCGCTGGTTCAGCCCCTGAAGGTATTCCAGCTGGATGGTCTGTTCGTAGTCGCGACCGCGTTTTTGGATATTGGCCACGAGGTGTGGCACGGAGGCTCGCAGGTAGATCATGAGTTCGGGTAGCTTGGCCACACCAATCATCTGCTCGAAGAGTTCCATGTAGGTCTGGTAGTCGCGATCGTCGAGGTTGCCCATGTCCTTGTTGTTGGCCGTGAAGACGTAGACGCCCTCGAAGATGGAACGGTCCTGGACGATTGTCTCCTGCGATTTTGCTATTTCCAGCAAGTCGCGGAAGCGGTGCTTCAGGTAGTACACCTCGAGGTTGAACGACCACCGCTGTATGTCCTTATAATAGTCTTCGAGGTAGGGGTTGAACTCCACGTCTTCGAATCGTGGTGTCCATCCATAGTGCTTGGCCAAGAGCGTGGTAAGTGTCGTCTTGCCGCTTCCGATGTTTCCTGCTATAGCGATGTACACGTTGTGGCGTTTTGTTTAGGTCGTCTTTTAGCCGCAAAGGTACGAAAAGAATGGAAAAGAACAAAGGAAATGTCTTTTTTTTAAACTTTTTTTCTAAATTGCAGATTATTAGCTTCGCTCCACGGGCGAAGCTAATTGTGTATGCTCTGTAGGAAAACCGCGTCAGCCTCTCCTGAAGCGAAAGTTCTGACCGAGAAACAAAATTTACTACAATAAAAGCTAATTTTTTGTATATGATGAACGTATTTGGATAATAATTAGTACATTTGCACGCGATTTTCTGATAGAATTAAGTGAATCTGATTATCGATATAGGCAATACGTTCGTGAAGATGGTGGGCCTCGACGGCGACACCATCCGTCAGGAACGTGTCTCCTTGGCTGATGAAGAGCAAATCAGGCGATTCTGCTTCAGCCAGCCTTTCGAAGCAGGCATCTACAGCAGTGTTGTCGACCTGCCCGAACGTGTCGAGCAGCTGTTGTCAGGGCTACCCTTTCCCATGATGCGCTATCAGAGCGGTGTGACCCCCATCCCCATCAGCAGCCGCTATATGACACCGTTGACGTTGGGAGCCGACCGCATGGCTGCTGCCGTAGGAGCCAGCTTGCAATGGCCTGGACGTAATATCCTGATTGTCGATGTAGGCACGTGCGCCACTTTCGACTTTGTCAGTAGCGAAGGCGAATATCTGGGTGGCAACATCTCGCCAGGAGCGTCGATGCGGCTGAAGGCGATGCACCAGTTCACCGGCCGACTGCCCTTGGTGGAGTTGGAAGGTGAAACGCCCCCCTTCGGTACTGACACAGCGACGGCAATTCGTTGTGGAGCGCTTACGGGGCTGCAGATGGAGATAGAGGGCTACGCCCGTCGCTATTCAAGGACGTTTGAGCGACTGAACGTCTGCCTGACGGGTGGTGGCGACGGCATGAGCCTCGACCTGCCCGATGTGGAGGTTCACTACGATCAGTATCTGGTGCCTCGTGGCCTGAACGAGATATTAAAGTGGAACAGGCAGTCTGTCCGGGACGAACTGTTCGAGACAGATTGACGTACATATATATAGGTATAGCAAACAGAATATGAAATATACGAGATTCTTCTGCAGCCTTGCTATGGCTGCCTTCGCTATGTATGGCTTTGCCCAAAGTGGCACCAACTCGCCATATTCGCAATATGGCTTCGGTGTTCTGAGCGAGCCGTCGGCTGGTTTCAATAAGGGTATGGGTGGCGTAGGACAGGCCATCAGAAAAGGCAACATGGTGAATCCCGCCAACCCAGCCTCGTTCTCGGCCATCGATTCGCTCACCTTCATCTTCGATGTAGGCATGACGGGACAGATTACCAACTTCAGCGAGAACGGAGTGAAGAAAAATGCCAAGAATGCCGACTTCGACTATGCCGTAGCTGCCTTCCGTGCCTTCCGCCATGTTGGCGTCAGCTTCGGTGTGCAGCCCTTCAGCAGCGTGGGCTACAGCTATAACAGTACAGGTGCGCTCAACAGCGACCAGGACCTCAACTATGTCAATACCTACAGCGGATCTGGCGGTTTGCGACAGGCTTACCTCGGAGTGGGATGGGAGCCCCTTCGCCATGTCTCTGTCGGTGCCACCTTCGCCTATCTGTGGGGGGACCTGACACGCACCGTGGCTAACAACTATGCCAACGGCAGCGGCACGACGGTGACAACCATCAACACGCTGACCAAGCAGTATAGAGCCAACGTGAGCAACTATCGCCTGATGTTCGGTGCGCAGTATGAACTGCCTCTGGGGAAGACCGACCGCGTGACGGTAGGTGCCACCTTCAGTCCGAAGCACAATCTGAAGTCGACACCACGCTGTGAGGTGCTCTCCACCAATACTTCCACCGGGGTGAGCAACTCCACCACCTACGAGGTGAAGCACGGTCTGGAGCAACCCAATATGTTGGGTGCCGGACTCTCGTGGCAGCATGGCAGCAAGTGGCTTGTGGGTCTCGACTATAGTCTGCAGCAGTGGGGTGACACATCGTTCCCCGTCTACGAGGTTCAGAATGATACTCCAACCTATGCGCTGAGCAGCAGCTATTTCACCGACCGCCATCATGTGGCTCTCGGCGGCGAGTATTGCACCAACCCCATGTCGCGGAGCTTCCTCGGTCGTATCCGCTATCGCTTGGGTGCTTCGTACACCACACCTTATTACAAGATCAACGGCAACGACGGCCCCAAAGAGGTGTCGGTCAGTGCCGGACTGGGCATTCCCATCATTAACGCCTTCAACAACCGTTCGCAGCTGAACATTTCCGGACAGTGGGTTCGGCAGGCTTGTAGCGGGATGCTTACCGAGAACTCTTTCCGCCTGAACATTGGCATCACGTTCAACGAGCGCTGGTTCGCTAAGTGGAAGGTGGAGTAAAAGAGGAGTAGAGGAGTAAAGTAATAAAGTGAAAGTTGTAGAGTGAAAGAATTGATGTGCAATCGTCGCATATTTCTAGTTATGACGCTCGGTCTGTTGGTGTCGGGGCTGTTCTTCTCTACGTCGTGCAGCGAAGTGGTGGAGCATACAGCGCCTGCGGTCAACCCGAAGGATTCGGCATCGATGATGGTGTCGTACGGCGTGAACACGCTCATCTCCGACTCGGGCATCATGCGTTATCGCATCGTCAGTGAAGTATGGGAGGTCAACCAGGTGCGCAATCCGTCGCGGTGGATCTTTGAGAAAGGCCTGTTCCTGGAACAGTTCGACGAGAAGTTCCACATCGAGGCTTATATTCAAAGTGATACTGCCTACTATTACGACCAGAAGAAGCTGTGGGAACTGCGTGGCCGCGTCCGTGTCAGGACGAAGGACGGCCTGCGCTTCACCAGCGAAGAGCTCTTCTGGGATCAGTTGCGACATGAGTTCTACAGCAACCGCTTCTCGCATGTCATCACGCCCGAGCGCGAGATGCAAGGCTCTTATTTCCGCAGCGACGAGCGCATGACGCGCTATATGGTCAGCAACAGCAAGGGTTCGTTTGTGCGCGGCAGCGACGGCATGGGCACCAACGAGGGCGACACCATCCTCTCGGCTCCCGACAGCGTGAAGTCGATGAAGCGCCATCCCAATACCCCCAAGGCAAAGACAAATTATTTGGAAAATTAGAGAATTATAAAATTATAGAATTATAAAATTAGACAATTATAAAATTCAAGAATTAAGAAATCTGAATATTGAAGAATGGATGAAGTAGGAATACCATTGATAGTAGGCATCCTGGCGTCGTTGGCCCTTTCGGCCTTCTTCTCCGGAATGGAGATAGCCTTTGTCAGCAGCAGCCGCTTGCAGGCTGAGGTGGACAAAGAGAAGATGGGCATCAGCCGTCTGCCGCTGAAGGTATTCTACGACCATCCCAACAACTTCGTGAGCACCATGCTCGTGGGCAACAATATCGTCCTCGTAGTGTACGGCATTCTCATCGCGACACTCTTCGACAAGACCATCTTCCGCGGTTACGAAGCCGCCTTCACCGTACCTGCTGACACCATCCTGAGCACCCTTATCGTGCTCTTCACCGGCGAGTTCCTGCCCAAGACGTTCTTCAAGAGCAACCCCAACCGGTGGCTTGCCGTCTTTTCCTTCCCCGCCTTCCTCTTCTACATCGTGCTGTGGCCCATCTCCCGATTCTCCACCTTTCTCTCGCACATTCTCCTTCGCCTCGGCGGTGTGCGTGTTGAGCGTGAGAAGCAGGGCGAGAGCTTCTCGAAAATCGACCTCGACTACTTCGTGCAGAAGAGCCTCGACAGTGTCAAGGACGAAGAACAGATAGACGACGAGGTGAAGATTTTCCAGAATGCCCTTGAGTTTGCCGACACCAAAGTGCGCGACTGCATGGTGCCCCGAACGGAGATCTGTGCCGTATCCGACGACTGCAGCGATCAGGAGCTCATGAGCGCCTTTGTCGATAATGGACGTTCGAAGATTATTGTCTATCACGAGGACATCGACCACATCATCGGTTATATCCACTCTTCCGAGATGTTCCACTCTTCCGAGCAGTGGCGCAAGAACATACGTACCATGCCCTTCGTCCCCGAGACGATGACGGCACGCCGTCTCATGCAGATGCTCCTCCAGCAGAAGAAGTCGCTTGCTGTCGTCATCGACGAGTTCGGCGGCACCAGCGGCATCGTCACACTCGAGGACATCGTTGAGGAAATATTCGGCGATATCGAAGACGAGCACGACAGTCAGCAGTACGTTGCCCGGCAGGTGGCCGACGGAGAATATGTCCTCTCCGCCCGCTTGGAGATTGACAAGGTGAACGACCTCTTCTCCCTCAACCTCCCCGAGAGTGAGGAGTATATGACCGTCGGCGGACTCATCCTCCACGAATACCAGAGCTTCCCGAAGCTCAACGAGGTGGTCAAGATAGGGCGTTTCGAGTTCAAGATTATCAAGAATACAATGACCAAAATAGAGCTTGTCAGGCTGAAAGTTGAAGAATAATTCACTTTTTTTGCCAAAACATGCCCGTGTTTGTTTTCTTTTTTGTAATTTTGCACCGTTTTTGGAGAAATATCCAAGCTACGACCGCCGTCGGAGCCTGTTTCTTCGAAACAAAGACCCCCGCAGACAGGCTTGAAGCCTGTTGTGCAGACAACGAAAATATTAACAAAATAAATAATTAAACAACAAAATGGCAGCAATAGGAAAAATTAGAAGTTGGGGACCGATCCTCGTCACTGTGATCGGTCTTGCCCTTTTTGCATTCATTGCCGAAGAGCTGTTCCGTTCTTTCGATTCGGTGCGCAATCAGGAACGTCAGCGTGTAGGCGAAGTGTTAGGTAAGAAAATCGACGTTCAGGAGTTCCAGAAGCTCGTCGACGAGTACACCGACGTCATCAAGATGACTCAGGGACGTGAGAACCTCACCGACGCTGAGCTCAACCAGGTGAAGGACATGGTGTGGAACCAGTATGTCCAGAACGCCATCATCGAGAAAGAGGCCCAGGCCCTCGGTCTTACCGTTACCGACGCTGAGATGCAGGCCATGCTTCAGCAGGGTACCAATCCCGCTCTGGCCAACACCCCGTTTGTCAACCAGCAGACAGGACGCTTCGATGCCAACCAGCTGAAGCAGTTCCTCGCACAGTATGCCAACGCCCAGAAGCAGAATCCGCAGGTGGCCGAGCAGATGCGCCCCATCTACAACTACTGGACGTTCATGGAGAAGAACATCCGTCAGCAGCTGCTGGCTCAGAAGTATCAGGCCCTGCTTGGAGGCTGTCTCCTTTCCAACCCCGTCTCTGCCCGTATGGCCTTCGACGGTGAGAACCAGGAGAGCGACATCCTGCTGGCCGCCTTCCCCTACAGCGACATCAACGACAACAAGGTGGAGGTGACCGATGCCGACATCAAGGCAAAGTACGAAGAGCTTAAGCCACGCTTCAAGCAGCCCGAGGAGACACGCGACATCAAGTATGTCGACGTCAAGGTAGAAGCCTCTACTGCCGACCGTGCCGCTCTGAACAAGACCGTCGCCGCCTATCGTGAGGAACTCGCCAATGCCGAGGATCCTGCCGAGGTTGTTCGTAAGAGTGCCTCCCTCGTCAGCTATCTTGGCATCCCGCAGACAAAGACAGCCTTCCCCCTCGACATAGCCAACCACCTTGACAGCATGGCAGTAGGACAGACAACGGCCGTCATCGAGAACAAGCAGGACAATACGCTCAACATCATCCGCCTCATGGCTAAGCAGCAGCTGCCCGACAGCATCCAGTTCCGCGTCATCCAGGTGGTCGATGCCGATGCCGCCAAGATGAAGACCCGCGCCGACAGTATCTTCAATGCTCTGCAGGCTGGTGCCGACTTTGAGACCATCGCCAAGAAGTATGGTCAGACGGGCGAGAAGACTTGGCTCACCAGTGCCCAGTATCAGCAGTCCAACTCAATGGACAAGGATAGCCGCACCTATCTCAACACGCTCAACACCGCCGCCGTTAACAGCCTCAACAACCTGGCTATGACCAACGGCAACATCATCCTTCAGGTCACCGACCGTCGCTCTATGGTCGACAAGTACAGCGTGGCCGTCATCAAGAAGACCATCGACTTCACCAAGGACACCTATTCGGCAGCCTACAACAAGTTCTCACAGTTCGTCAGCGAGAACCAGACCCTCGAAGCCATGGAGAAAAACGCCGCCAAGTACGGCTATCAGGTGAGCGAGCGTCCCGGCATGCGCAACACCGAGCACTATGTGGCCAACATCCACAGCACCCGCGAGGCCCTGAAGTGGATTTTCGATGCCAAGGCCGGTGAGGTGTCTCCCCTCTACGAGTGTGGTGACAACGACCACCTTCTTGTCGTAGCCCTCACAGGCATCAACAAGAAGGGTTATCTCACCCCCGACAACAAGGAGCTGAAAGAATATCTCAAGAGCGAGGTTCTCAAAGATAAGAAGGCCGCCCAGATTATCGAAAAGATAAAGGGCGTAAAGAGCCTTGCCGATGCCAAGGGTAAAGGTGCCAAGGTGGACACCGTCAAGCAGGTGACGTTCACCGCGCCCGTCTTCGTCAAACTCACTGGAGCCAGCGAACCCGCCCTGAGCGGAGCCGTGGCAGCCATCCAGAAGGGTCAGTTCTGCAGCACGCCTATCAAGGGCAACGCCGGTGTCTACCTCTTCCAGGTGGAGCGTAAGAATACGCTGAACACGAAGTACGACGCCAAGGCCGCCGAGGAGCGTTCGAAGCAGCGCGTCATGCAGATGGCCGGCAACTTCATGCAGGAGCTCTATCAGAACGCCGATATCACCGACAAACGTTATCTCTTCTTCTGATAGCTCTCTTTTCTGACACGTAGCGGCTGTCGCCGTTCTACATACTCACTAACTTCCCCGCCAGCAACGAACGCCTGGCGGGGATCTTTTTTCATTTTTTTTCCTTTGCCCATCCCCTCAAAAAGAATGACGTGTCAAGATATTTCATAGAAATATCCTATTGTCCATCTCATGGCAAATCGTTATGAAAACTTAAACTTTCAGTGAGGTTGATGGGAGAATGCTGTAAAATGTGTACTTTTGCATATAACTTTCAAGTAGATGTTGGTATGGACAAGCATATACCTTATTATATATATAGCGCGCTGCTGATTGTAGGCTGTTGGATGCTGGCAGGCTGCAGCAGCGACGACCGGCAGGCGACAGAGAGCGAGATGGACACGATACCCCTGATGGTGATGCAGATTAAGAAGTGCTCGCGGCTGTATACGGCAGAATATCGTGTGCACAAGATTGTGACGCACGACGACGAGGTGCGGCTGCGCGGCACTATTTTCTCGCAGGAGTTCAACATTCCCCTGCCGATGGGCGACAGGAAGATAGCCATCCCGATGGATGCAAAGCTGAAGGCGTACATCGACTTCGGCGACTTCTCTGAAAAGAACATCCGGCGCGAGGGTAATCGTATAGAGCTGGTGCTGCCCGACCCACAGGTGGAGCTGACGAGCAGTCGTATCGACCATGATGAGGTGAAGAAGCAGGTGTCGTTGCTGCGGAAGAACTACAGCGACGAGGAGCTGACGCGCTTGGAGCGACAAGGACGTGCTGCCATCGTGTCCGACGTGCCGCGGATGGGTATCATCGGGATGGCCCGCGACGGTGCGGCGCACACGCTGATTCCGATGATTGTGGCGATGGGCTTCGACGAGAAGGACATCACCATCAGCTTCAGGAAGGAGTTCACGCTCGACGATATGCCGCGGCTGCTCTCGAAGCCTGCCAACTGAAAAAATAACGTCGGCGAACAATTGTGAACAGAACGAATATAAGAAAGATAGAGTGATGAGCAGAAGGAGAAAGGAAACAGGCCGCCTGCACGACTGGGTGAGCATCGGGCGCATCGTAGTGCTGCTCGTGGTGGTCATCTTGGTGTTCGTGGTGAAAGGCTGGCTCGACGATTCGTCGGCCGAAATAGCCACGGAGGGCGAGACGCGGATGTCGCCGACGCAGATAGAAGAGATGCGGCAGATTGGCGAGTGGGAGTTTCTGAGCATAGCCGACGAAGAGCTCGTCGACACGGTACGTCGCGGTTTTTTCAGCGACGACGAGCTGATACGCATCTACTACGGAACGCTCCGTCTGGGCATCGACCTCGGGGAAGCCCGAGAAGGATGGGTCAGCGAGAAGGACGACAGCATCAGCGTGTTGCTGCCACGGGTGCGACTGCTTGACGACGACTTCATCGACGAGGCGCGCACACGGTCGTTCTACGAGAGCGGGAAATGGAGCGATGCCGACCGCCAGGCTCTCTACTACCGTGCAGCGGCGCGGATGCGGACACGCTGTCTGACACCGGAAAATATCCGCAGTGCCGAAGAGAATGCCTCGCGGCAGTTTGCGCAGATGATTCGCTCGATGGGTTTCGAACGGGTGAGCATCCGCTTTGAGGAGTAGGAGAGAGGGAGCCTGCCGTCCGGGAATAAAAACAAAAATGTTATTTTGTTTTGCATTTCGCTTACTCATTGTACAAAATCTTTGCGTTCGAGACAATAAATATACCTATTTTCTTCTCACTTACACAGATTTTTCGTAACTTTGCAGCCGAAAATAGTTTAAGGTAAAATAACAATGACGGATACAAACATCAACAACACGGAAGAGAAGCGAAGCCTGAGCTTCGTAGAACAGATAGTGGAGAACGACCTGGCCGAAGGAAAGAACGGCGGGCGCATACAGACGCGCTTCCCGCCAGAGCCCAACGGCTACCTGCATATCGGACACGCCAAGGCCATCTGCATGGACTTCGGTGTGGCAGAACGCTACAACGGCGTGTGCAACCTGCGCTTCGACGACACCAACCCGTCGAAGGAAGACACGGAGTATGTCGACTCTATCCTGCAGGACATCCAGTGGCTGGGCTTCAAGTGGGGCAACGTCTATTATGCCTCCGACTACTTCGAGCGGCTGTGGCAGTTTGCCGAGTGGCTCATCCTCCAGGGCAAGGCCTATATCGACGAGCAGACCTCGGAGCAGATAGCCGAGCAGAAGGGCACGCCGACACAACCCGGCACACCGTCGCCCTATCGCGACCGTCCCATCGAAGAGAACATGGAGCTGTTCCACAAAATGAACACACCCGAGGCCGTGGAGGGCAGTATGGTGCTGCGCGCCAAGCTGGACATGGCCAACCCCAACATGCACTTCCGCGACCCCATCATGTATCGCATCATCCACACGCCGCACCATCGCACGGGAACGACGTGGCACGCCTATCCGATGTACGACTTTGCTCATGGTCAGAGCGACTACTTCGAGGGCGTGACTCACTCGATATGCACGCTGGAGTTTGTGCCCCACCGCCCGTTGTACGACCTCTTCGTCGACTTCCTTCAGGAGAAGGAACAGCAGCACGACTACCGTCCTCGGCAGATAGAGTTCAACCGTCTGAACATGACCTACACCGTGATGTCGAAGCGCAAGCTGAAAGCTCTCGTCGACGAGCACCTCGTCAGCGGATGGGACGACCCGCGTATGCCCACCGTCTGCGGTATGCGCCGCAGGGGCTATTCGCCGGAGAGCATCCGCAAGTTTATCGACAGCATCGGATATACCAAGTTTGACGCCCTCAACGACGTAGCCCTCTTAGAGGCTGCCGTGCGCGACGACCTCAATGCCCGCGCCCTTCGCGTCAGCGCCGTGCTGGACCCTGTGAAGCTGGTCGTCACCAACTATCCCGAGGGTAAGACGGAGGAGATGACAGCCGTGAACAACCCCGAGAACGAGGCCGACGGCACGCACACCATCACCTTCAGCCGCAACCTTTGGATAGAGCGCGACGACTTCATGGAAGAGGCCGGCAAGAAGTTTATGCGCCTGGCTCCCGGCAAGGAGGTACGCCTGAAGAACGGCTACATCATCAAGTGCTGTGAGGACCATCCGTGCGACAAGGATGCCGACGGACGCGTGACGACCATCTACTGCACCTACGACCCCGAGACACGCAGCGGACTGCCCGGTGCCGACCGTAAGATTAAGGGCAAGACGCTCCACTGGGTGAGTGCCGACCACTGCCGCAAGGCTGAGGTGAGAATCTACGACAGGCTGTTCAACGTTGAGAACCCCGGTGCCGATGACCGCGACTTCCGCGAGCTGTTGAACCCGCAGTCGCTCACCATCCTCGACAACTGCTACGTCGAGGAGTATGCCGCCGAGAAGAAGGCTGGTGAGTATCTGCAGTTCCAGCGCATAGGTTACTTCATGGCCGACGCCGACTCTACCGCCGACCATTTAGTGTTCAACAAGACGGTCGGCCTGAAGGACACCTGGTCAAAACAAAACAAATGACAGACAGCTATTTCGAGACAGAAAGATTTCGCGCCCTGCTCGACGAATACGAAGAGTGTGAGCGGCAAGGCAAACCCTGCATCGTCAGCTCGGACGAATATGCCGATTTTGCCGAATACTATCAGGAGAAAGGCATGGAGGAGAAGGCCCTGCACGCTGTGCAGCAGGCCCTCGACCTCTATCCCGGAGCCGTAGGACCCTTGGTTTTTGCCGCGCGCTACGCTCTCACGAGGGAGAACGACGTAGAGAAGGCTGCCGCCTATGCAGAGCAGATAGAAGACAAGAGCGACCTCGAATACCTGTACATCATGGGCGAGATTCTCCTCTTCAAGGGGCAGGTGGCCGATGCCGACATCTACTTCGAAGAAGAGACGGACAGCGTGAGCGACGACGATCTGGACGACTATTACCTCGACGTGGCCACCATCTTCGCCGACTACGACTGCATCGAAGAGGCCGAGCGGTGGTTCGACCGTTGTGAGGAGACCGACAGTCCCGATTATCTGGAGCTCTATGGTCGCATCCTCTTCGGCAAGGGATTCTTCGACGAAGGGGAGAAGGTGATGAACCATCTGCTCGATGGCAATCCCTACAATAGCAACTACTGGAACATCCTGGCAACAGCCCACTTCCAGCATGGAAATATCGAGGAAGCCATCGACAGCAGCGAGTATTCCATTGCCATTAACCCCAACGACGACGAAGCGCTGCTCACCAAGGCCCACAGCCTGTTTGTCCTCGGCAACTACGAGCAGGCAATGGTCTTCTACGAGCGTTTCAACAAGCTGCGCTCGTCGGCAGAGAGCCATCTGCAGGTGGCTCACTGTCTGATGGCCCTTGAGCGTTACGAAGAAGGCATTGACCATCTGCGAGAGGCTGAGAAAAAGGCTCAGAACAACCCTGCGCTGCTGCTCGAGATTTATCAGGAGATAGCCTATATGCTGGTCTACCTGGGCCAACTCGACCAGGCAATCAACTATATGGAGAAAACAGAGACGCTCGACTGCGACCACGAGGAGATGCTCGTCGTCAAAGGTCATCTCTACCTCACCTCTGGCTACCTCAGCGAGGCGCAGCAATGTTTTGAAAGGGCTATCGTCGAGACAAACAACCAGGGAAAAATCTTCCTGCGTGTGGCCTCCTCGGTGTATGACAACGGCTACAAGGAACTGGCATACAGGATGTTGCGCCTGCTTAAAGATACCGACATCCAGGACAACTACGCTGGCTACTCCTACTTCGTGCTCTGTTTCTACCACGACAAAGACAAGCACTACTTCATGAAGTTTCTGCGGAAGCTGACGCAGGAGAATCCCACGGAAGCCAGGGCCATGCTTTTCGAGATATTCCCTGACGACCTCACCCCCGACGAATATTGCAACTATGCTGAAGAACACATCGTCGGTGACTGGAAATAATACTGAACAACTCATGAACTGGATAAGCTCACTACTCGACAATCTGAACTATGGCACCATCTTCTTCCTGATGATGCTCGAGAGCACCGTTGTGCCCGTGCCATCCGAACTCGTCGTCTCGCCCGCTGCCTACCACGCTGCCGGCGGCAACCTCAACCTGTGGCTCGTCATCCTCTTCGCTACACTTGGTGCCGACCTGGGGGCAACAATCAACTATGTCGTGGCCTACTACGTAGGGCGCCCCGTTGTCTACCGCTTTGCCAACAGCCGGCTGGGCCGTCTCTGCCTGCTCAACCAGCAGAAGGTGGAGAAGAGCGAGAAGTACTTCTACGACCACGGCATGGTGGCCACCATCACCGGAAGACTCATCCCAGGCATCCGACACCTCATTTCCATCCCCGCAGGCCTGGCCAAGATGCACTATGGCTGGTTCCTGCTCTATACTACGCTGGGAGCGGGTGCTTGGAACATTATCCTCGCCGCCCTGGGATGGTATCTCCACACCATCGTGCCCGAGGAGCAGTTGCACGACAAGATACTGGAGTATGGCGACTATATCAAGTGGGGCATCATTGCCATCATCGTTGTCGTAGCAGCCTACTATGGTATCAGATATGTCGTCAAAAAGCGGAAAGGGTGAAAACAACATTTGTTATTGTTTTTTAAAAAGAAAGCATCGGGCGGCAAGAATTATGAATTTATTTAAAATAGTTTTGTCACTTGAAGAATAATGTCTAAATTTGTACTTCAAAACAATCATTTAGACAACTCATGAAGACCAGAATAATAGCATTGATGATGGCCATGATGCCCGTCTGTGGCATGATGGCGCAGAAGATAACGCTCGGTTCGTGCACCACGAAAGACGGCGGACAGTATAAAGGCGAGATGGTGGCCGGCAAGCCCCACGGCAAGGGCAACGTGCTCTATCCCAATGGCGATATCTACGAGGGCGAGTACGTCAAGGGCAAACGTCAGGGACACGGTGTCTACACCTTCTCCGACGGTGAGAAATACGACGGCGAATGGATGCTCGACCAACAGCATGGACGAGGCACCTTCTACTTCAACAACAACAATAGGTACGTAGGCCTGTGGTTCCGCGACTATCAGCAGGGCCATGGCATCATGTACTATTACAACGGCGACAAATACGAAGGCAACTGGCATCAGGACCGCCGACAAGGCAAGGGTAAGTATACCTTTGCAAGTGGAGCTTACTACGATGGCGAGTGGCGCGACGACAAGAAGTGGGGCAAGGGTTTCTTCGACTGGGGCGACGGCACAACCTACGACGGCCAGTGGGAGAACAACCAGCGCCACGGCAAAGGAACGAACAAATATGCCGACGGTGATGTCTATACCGGCGACTGGAAAGACGACATCCAGAACGGGCGAGGCATCTACAAATTCCAGAACGGCGACCGCTACGAGGGCGCCTACTACCAGGGAGAGCGCACCGGCGAGGGCATCTTCTACTATGCCAACGGCGATAAATACGTGGGTCACTTCCGCGAGGGCGACAAAGACGGACAAGGCACGTTCACATGGAAGAACGGCGATGTATACGTAGGCCAGTGGAAGGCCGACCGCCAGAACGGCAAGGGCAAGCTCACGAAGAAGAGCGGCGACGTCTACGACGGTACGTTCAAGGACGGTGACATCGAGGGCGAGGTCATCATCCACTATCACGACGGGTCGAAGTTCAAGGGTATCTATAAGGACGGCAAACGCAACGGCGTGGCTATCGAGGAAGACAAGGAAGGCCACCGCTTCGAAGGCTCGTACAAAGATGACGTGCGCGACGGCAAGTTTGTAGAGAAGAACCGCGATGGCTCCATCACTGCTATCGGCACCTACACCAATGGACGCCGTCAGGTGCAATAGCGCTACAGAACATACTTGATACAAACCATCAAATAAAAAAATAAAGGAAAGATGACAACGACGAAGAAAACAAGTGCCAAACGCACGACGAAGGATAATCGCCCGAAGCACATCGGACTGGTGAAGAACGATCCCTATCTCGAACCTTTCGAGGAAGCTATCCGCGGAAGGCACGACCACGCATTGTGGAAGCTTAACCAGCTGACCAACAATGGACGGCGCACGCTCGAGGACTTCGCTTCGGGCTACGACTACTATGGACTGCACCGCAACGGACGTGGCGGATGGGTCTTCCGTGAGTGGGCACCCAACGCCACAGACATCTATCTGATTGGCGACTTCAACGACTGGCAGGAGACCGAACTGTATCAGCTAAAGCGCATCGCAGGCACCGACAACTGGGAGCTCCGACTGCCGAAGAAAGCCATGCAGCACGGGCAGCTCTACAAGATGAGCGTACACTGGAACGGTGGACAAGGGGAGCGCATCCCGGCATGGGCACGGCGCGTTGTGCAAGACGATCAGACGAAGATATTCTCCGCCCAAGTGTGGAGTCCGGAGCAGCCTTACGAATGGAAGAAGAAGACCTTCCGTCCGAAGAAGAGCCCACTGCTCATCTATGAATGCCACATCGGTATGGCACAGGATGCTGAGAAGGTGGGCACCTACAATGAGTTCCGCGAGAACATCCTCCCACGCATTGCCGCCGATGGCTACAACTGCATCCAGGTAATGGCTATACAGGAGCATCCCTACTACGGCTCGTTCGGATACCATGTGTCGTCGTTCTTCGCTGCCAGCAGCCGTTTCGGCACACCCGAAGAACTGAAGCTACTCATCGATACGGCCCATCAGATGGGCATTGCCGTCATTATGGATATCGTCCACAGCCATGCCGTGAAGAACGAGGTGGAAGGCTTGGGCAACCTCTGCGGCGACCCCAACCAATACTTCTATCCCGGCGACCGCCACGAGCATCCCGCATGGGACAGCCTCTGCTTCGACTATGGCAAGGACAACGTCATCCACTTCCTGCTCTCCAACTGCAAGTATTGGATTCGCGAGTTCCACTTTGACGGATTCCGATTCGACGGCGTCACCTCCATGCTCTACTACAGCCACGGACTGGGCGAGGCCTTCACTGGCTATCCCGACTATTTCAACGGAGGTGAGGACGACAACGCTATCTGCTACCTGACGCTGGCCAACCTGCTCATCCACGAGCTCAACAAGGATGCCATCACCATCGCCGAGGAGGTGAGCGGCATGCCGGGATTGGCTGCCAAGTTTGAGGATGGCGGCTTCGGCTTCGACTATCGCATGGCCATGAACATCCCCGACTACTGGATCAAGACCATCAAGGAGCAGAAAGACGAAGACTGGAAGCCCAGTTCCATCTTCTGGGAGGTGAAGAACCGTCGTGCTGACGAGAAGACCATCTCCTACTGCGAGAGCCACGACCAGGCTCTTGTGGGCGACAAGACCATTATCTTCCGCCTGATAGATGCCGATATGTACTGGCACTTCAAGAAAGGCGACGAGAACGAGGTGGCCCGTCGAGGCATCGCCCTGCACAAGATGATACGTCTGGTCACGGCGGCCGCCATCAACGGAGGCTACCTTAACTTCATGGGAAACGAGTTCGGACATCCTGAATGGATTGACTTCCCCCGCGAGGGCAACGGATGGAGCCACAAGTATGCCCGCCGGCAGTGGAATCTCGTCGACAACAAGGAACTGTGCTATCACTGGTTGGGCGACTTCGACCGCGAGATGCTCCGTGTTATTACTTCCGAGCGCAACTTCCAGCGAACGAAGGTACAGGAGATATGGCACAACGATGGCGACCAGATTCTTGCTTTCATGCGCGGCGACCTGGTGTTCGTCTTCAACTTCTCGCCGACACGGTCGTTTGCCGACTACGGCTTCCTCGTACCGACAGGCAGCTACAGCGTCGTGCTGAATACCGATGCCGTGCAGTTCGGCGGCAACGGCTTGGCCGACGACACCGTCACCCATCTGACCAACTACGACCCCGTCTACGTCGAGGATCACAAGGAGTGGCTCAAGCTTTATATACCCGCTCGCTCTGCCGTGGTACTGAGGAAGAACTGACACATGCAAAATGCTGCAAGCGAAAGAAAAAGGGCGATGCATCACGCACCGCCCTTTTTCTTCATTTCAACTTATATAATAATACACGTATTTTTCCCAACTGTACTGGAATCACCTGCCAGCAGTGGAATCCCCCTTGTTTGAGGAGGGTAGGGAGACACCTTTTACCCCTTTTCCTGTAGGTTTGGTGAAAGCCTTTTCCCCTTTCTTGTATTGGTCTGGTGGAGACTTTTCCCCCTCCTTTGGAGGGGTTAGGGGAGGTATATCTTTTCTTCTTGGCAGCTGCCCCTTTCCTCGAGGGGCAATGGCCTTTGGTGATGGCAGGTCTTCTGACTATGCTCCGCCCTTCAAGCACCTTCTCGCACGGGACAACCGGCAATGGTATTGCTTGCGGCATAATGGAGCTCACAGCTGCGGGACAGTGGGAGATTTTCACTTCCTTCCCTTTTTAATCGCGCTGGTAGCGAACCAAAACCGCTGCAAAGATACGAAAGATTTCGGAAACGCCAAAGGAAAAATGAAAAAAAAGTGTGAAAAATTTTGTTGTTTGTAAAAAATGTCTTACCTTTGCACGCAGTATTCATCCATAAAAGAAAGAAAGCCTATCGATACATTGTTACTTCAATAATATAAAAGAACGGAAAATGAACAGTTTCAGCCAGATGACCAACGAAGAGTTGGCATTGTCTTACGTTGAAGGTAACAATAGGGCTTTTGATGAGCTGCTCAGACGAACACAGTCAGAGTTGTTTACCTATATCTTATGTGTCGTTCACGACGAGGAGATGGCCAACGACATCTTCCAGGAGACGTTTGTCAAGGTGATCATGCGTCTGCACCACGGCCGCTACGAGGCCAAGGGGAAGTTTGCTGCCTGGCTCGTCAGAATAGCGCACAACGTCATCATGGACTGGTATCGCGACCACCAGCAGCAGAACCTCGTGGAGGTGGCGACCGACAACGACCTGTCAAACTTCGGCGGGGAAGATGTCTTGGAGCGCAACATCGAAAATGCTTATGTCAACGACCAGGTGATGAGCGATGTGCGGCAGCTGATGAATGGTCTGCCGCCGATGCAGCGCGAGGTGGTGTATATGCGCTTCTTCCAGCAGTTGTCGTTCCGCGAGATAGCCGAGGCAACGGGTGTGAGCATCAATACGTCGCTCGGGCGCATGCGCTATGCTCTGTTGAACATGAGGCGCATGGCCAGAGACAATCGTCTGGAGCTCTGCCTGGAATAGGCTATAGCTGTGTGAGGTTGTGGATGGTGGCTATTGGGTCGGCGGCACGGAAGACGTAGCTGCCGCTGACAAGGACATCGGCTCCGGCGCTGACAAGGCGCGGGGCCGTTTCATTTTGTACGCCACCGTCTATCTCGATGAGGGCGTTCGACTGGTTCTCGTCGATGAGCTGGCGCAGACGCTTCGTCTTGTTGATGGCCTGCTCGATGAACTTCTGCCCCCCGAAGCCAGGGTTGACACTCATCAGGAGGACGAGGTCGACATCGCCGATGATATCCTCGAGCATGCTCACAGGTGTGGCTGGATTGAGGGCCACTCCGGCCTTCATGCCGGCATCGTGTATCTCCTGCACTGTGCGGTGGAGGTGGGTGCATGCCTCGTAGTGGACGGTCATGAGCATAGCTCCAGCCTTGGCCGTTCGGCTGATGTAACGTTCGGGCTGAACGATCATGTAGTGCACATCGAGGGGTTTCTGACAGATTTTGCCTACGGCCTCCAAAACAGGGAAACCGAAGGAGATGTTGGGTACAAAGACACCGTCCATGATATCCATGTGGAGCCACTGGGCTTCACTGCGATTGATCATATCGATGTCGGGCTGCAGGTTGGCGAAGTTGGCCGACAGCAGCGAGGGGGAAACAATTGTTGACAAGGTATTGATGAAGGTTGAGGGTTGATGGATTGCGCTTTGCGCAGGAGTGGTCGATGCATCGGGATGCATCTTAGTTGAGCAGGAGCTTGCGGTCGTAGCCTCGCGTACGATGGTCGTTATAGGCGTAGGCGATACAGCGAATCATGAAGAGCGTCGCTTCGGAAGGTCCTGGCATGTTGTTGGAGGGTGTAGAATATTGCATAGGCAAAGTTTTTAAAGATGAGATGTCGTTTGTATATATAACGGCTTTTTTCATGTTTTATTGTGTCAGGAGTGAACTTTTTTTTCTCGCGCTTTGCTTTTTCGGACGAAATAGTGTAACTTTGCAGTCGAAAAAATGCAGAAGAATGATCATTAAGGTTTGCGGCCTGCGCGAGGCCGACAATATTCGCGACGTAGCGGCACTGCCCGTAGCGATGCTGGGCTTCGACTTCCGTCAGCAGAGCGAGCGTTTCGTGAGGATGATCTCGTCGAAAGCAGGCATCATCCCTGACTATTCGGAACAGCGGATAGCGTCTTGTTCGAGGAGCGAGAATCTGGAAGAATCTTTTTCGAGGAGCGAGGAGCGGGGAGCGAGGAGTGAAAATAGTCTTGTGGAAAGCGGAGAGGGTAATCTTGCTCTCCGATCTCCGCTCGCTGCTCCCCGTTTCGTAGGCGTCTTTGCCGACGACATGCCTCAGAACATCATCACGCGAATCTATAATTATGAGCTCGACAGCGTTCAGCTGGAGGGCGACGAGTCGGCCGTGATGATAGACAACCTCCGAAGCAGCGTAGTGCCCGACATTGCACCAGCGATAAGCATTATCAAGACCCTGCGTGTCCGCCAGACGGCCGACATGCTGCGATGGAAAGATTATGAGGGTCATGCCGATCTCTTGCTGTTCGATATTGAAGAGAAAGACCGAGTGCAGACATTGATGGATGCCTATGAGGGCACCATTCCCTTCCTTCTGCGTTGCGGCTTGCAGCCTGGTGATGCCGTCTTTGCAAACAGTCTGCATCATCCGCTATTGGCAGGGTTCGACCTGAACGAAGGCTTTGAGACAACACCCGCCGTCAAGGATGTCGGACTGCTTCAGACGTTCATCGCTGAGCT
Organism: Prevotella sp.; assembly: GCA_017635615.1. Lineage (GTDB taxonomy): Bacteria > Bacteroidota > Bacteroidia > Bacteroidales > Bacteroidaceae > Prevotella. The sequence continues at coordinate 6,455 of JAGBLC010000055.1, read as the reverse complement.
CACATATTTCTAAAAAACTAACTCTAAATCCATGTCTTTACAAGAGTATTTGAATAATGGCGACATCTTTGCCAAACGAAGTGGTGCACAGATTATAGAAATCGGCGAAGGCCGTGCCTGTGCACAGATGACTGTAGCCGAGCAACATCTCAATGCTGGCGGTGTCTGTCAGGGTGGGGCGATGTTCACCCTTGCCGACCTGGCCTTGGCTGCCGTCATGAACGGTCGCGAGCAGCTCACTTTCAGCTTAGAGAGCACCATCTCGTTCCTGCACCATGCCCTGCCGGGCGATGTGCTGACAGCGGAGGCCCACGAACTGCTGGACCACCACAAGATACCTTATTATCAGGTGCAGGTAAAGAATCAACGGGGCGAGTTGGTCTGCGTGATGACCGGTCTGGCCTATCGCACGGGAAAAGCATTATCCTTAGACGATTAGCCCAGCTTGCGAAAAACGTATTGTGGTTGTGTTCTTCAGTCTATTCGGCTGGCTGGCAGCACCATTTGGTGACTTTGATCATGACGGCCATGCCCGGGATTTCTTTTAGGAGGAAATACTTGCCGGAGGAGCGCACAAGTCGTCCGGTAAGGCCGGACAGCGGGCCGTGATGTACAAGAACGCGAGCACCGGGTTTCATGCGCGCCTCTTCTTCGCTGAGGAAGCGCTTCATCAACAACTCAGGATTGCACATGGTGATGAACTCGTACATCTGACGTGAGGGGATGCTGTAGAATATCTGCGAACCGCGCTCCTTTCGCAAGATGTAATAGTGTCCTTTGAAAACATCGAGAATGTCGACTATCTGTTTGTCGTCGACATTCTTTTTCAGAAAGAGCAGGTTGGTGACGACGGGGCGCAGTTCGTGCCGCCGTTGCCCCTCACGATCGACGAAATCAACATCCTGCAGCGGAACGAAGGCATCAATGCCCTGACTGGCCAGATGGTCGTACAGCTCTTTTTGGTTCAGTCCATACAGCTGCACGGCGTACCAAGGGTGCTGGTCGTCGGCAAGGTGGTTGGTCTGATAGTTTTGCCAGTCGGACATCTTAGAACTCTGAGGTGAAGTGGAATCGGATGTGCTTGAAGTCTTCCTGAGCCATCTGCAGCACATAGCCAGAGTCGGCAAGGAAGACGTCGCGACCCTCTTTGTCCTTGGCCATATACTGATATTTGCGCTTCTTGAAGGCATCGAGCTCTTTCTCGTCGTCGGCCTCTATCCAGCACGCTTTATACAGATGGACGGGTTCCCAACGGCAGCGTGCGTTGTACTCGTTCTCCAGACGGTATTGGATAACCTCAAACTGCAGCTGTCCCACAGTGCCGATAATCTTTCGGTTGTTGAACTGGTTGACGAACAGCTGCGCCACGCCCTCGTCCATCAACTGGTCGATGCCTTTCTGCAACTGTTTGGCCTTCATCGGGTCGTCGTTCTCGATGTATTTGAACATCTCGGGCGAGAAGGAAGGCAGTCCGCGGAAGTGCAGCTGTTCGCCTTCGGTCAGCGTGTCGCCAATCTTGAAGATGCCATTGTCGGGCAGACCGACGATGTCGCCGGGCCATGCTTCTTCGATGGTCGACTTTCGCTGAGCCATAAACTGTGTGGGCGAGGTGAAGCGCAGCGTCTTTCCCTGCCGCACATGGAGGTAGGGCTGGTTGCGCTGGAACTTGCCTGAGCATACCTTGCAGAAGGCGATGCACGAGCGGTGGTTGGGGTCGATGTTGGCCGTTATCTTGAAGATGAAGCCGGTGAACTTCGGTTCTTCCGGCTGTACCATGCGTTCTTCTGCCTTGGTGGGGCGCGGTGACGGTGCTATCTCGACAAAGCAGTTGAGCAGTTCCTGCACGCCGAAGTTGTTCAGGGCTGAACCGAAGAAGACGGGTGCCACCGTGGCGGCGCGGTAGTCGTCGACGCTGAACTCCGGGTAGACGCCGTCTACCAGCTCGAGGTCGTCGCGCAGCTTCTGGGCATCTTGTTCGCCGATGCGGTTTTCTAACTCGACGGAGTCGAGTTCAACACGACATTTTTCGGTGACGCGTTGCTTGTCGGGGGTGAAGAGGTTGAGGGCTTGTTCGTAGATGTTGTAGACACCCTTGAACTTCGCTCCCTGGTTGATAGGCCACGAGAGGGGGCGTACGCTGATTTCGAGCTCCTTCTCCAGTTCGTCGAGCAGGTCGAAGGGATCGCGTCCTTCGCGGTCCATCTTGTTGATGAAGATGATGACGGGTGTGTTGCGCATGCGGCAAACGTTCATCAGCTTGCGCGTCTGCGTCTCCACGCCTTTGGCACCGTCGACGACGATGATGGCCGAGTCTACGGCTGTCAGCGTGCGGTAGGTGTCCTCAGCGAAGTCCTGGTGTCCGGGGGTGTCGAGGATGTTCACCTTATATTCTATGTCGGACCCATCGGGAGAGTAGTCGAACTCCATCACCGATGTACTCACCGAGATGCCGCGTTGCTTCTCGATGTCCATCCAGTCGGAGGTGGCTGTCTTTCTGATTTTGTTGCTTTTCACTGCACCGGCCACTTGTATCTGTCCACCGAAAAGCAGGAACTTCTCGGTTAGCGTTGTCTTACCGGCATCGGGGTGTGAGATGATGGCGAATGTGCGCCTACGTTCTATTTCTGGGTTCATAGTTATTTCATGAGTCTGTCTATGCACAGGGCGAGTGCATCATGCCATTGCGGGATGTCGATACCGAAGGTTTGCTTGATTTTCGACTTGTCGAGCACGGAGAAGTGCGGCCGATGAGCCGGGGTGGGGTAGTCTTCGGTGCGGATGGGGTTGACCTTGCACGTCGTGATGCCTGTCAAGCGGTGGATGGCGCAGGCGAAGTCGTACCACGAGCAGACACCCTCGTCGGTGAAGTTGAAGATGCCGGGCTTGATGCCTTTTCCGATGATGGTCATGATGGCCTGAGCCAGGTCGCGGGCATAGGTGGGTGTACCTATCTGGTCGACGACGACGCCGAGCTGCTCGCGCTCCTTGCCTAAGCGGAGCATCGTCTTGACGAAGTTGTTGCCAAAGGGTGAGTAGAGCCATGCTGTGCGGATGATGACCGATTTCTGGCAGAACTTCTGCACACCAAACTCTCCGGCCAGTTTTGTCGATCCGTAGACGCTCTCAGGGCAGGGGGTGTCGGTTTCAAGATAGGGTGTGTGCTTCGTGCCGTTGAAGACATAGTCGGTAGAGATATGTATCATCCATCCACCCCGTTTCTCGATGGCTGCTGCGAGGTAGGCGGGAGCCTCTGTGTTGAGGGCTGTGGCCATCTGCCTGTCGCTTTCCGCCTTGTCCACGGCGGTATAGGCGGCGCAGTTGATGATGCCGTCCACCTGGTTCTGGGCGACAAACTGGTTGACGGCCAGCTGGTTGGCGATGTCAAGCTGTTGCTGAGGCAGCCCGTTCGGACTGTCTGACAGCTTTACGTCGGTGTTGATCCACGTGTGCTGGGGATATTCTTTTTCAAGCAGTTGCAGCTCGGTGCCGAGCTGTCCGTTGCATCCTGTGATAAGTATGTTCATAATTCAAGTTCTCCTTTTTTGTCTTTCTGATAGTAGTCGCTAAGCATGCCGATGAAGGTGGTGATTTCCTTGACGGCATGCTCGGTGTCGGGTGTAATCTCCTTCTTCTGCAGTCGCAGGAGCATCGTTCCATAGAGAGCGTTGAAGCAAGTCTCAATCTCCGGCGTGTCGTTGGCTTCGCCCCCCTTGTGCCGCAGCTCTACGATGTAAGGCAGCACCTTGTAGTATTCGCTTGTATAGAACGGGAACTTCGCGCTCTCGAGCAGTTCGGCATTCAGTTCGGTGAGCTGTTGCATCACCACCTGGTTGATTTGCAGATGGCCCCGCTCGCGCTTTCCTTCCTGGTTCATCATGCGCACAAGGTCGCCATACCAGTCGGTCATCTCCTCCCGTTGTTCGTCGGTGTAGTCGAACTGGGCGATATATTCGCGGCGCAAGCGCGTGAGCGAACAGTCGTAGGCACGTATGATATCCTCTACCTGCCACTTATAGAGCAGGTATTCGGCTATGCTTTTCTTACGTAATTCTTGTGAAATATACATAGTGTCAGGGATGAGAAGTGAGTGGCGTGAGTTGGGTGGGCAGCGTGTAAAGATTAAAGACGGTGCCGAACAATACGATGAGCGAGAAGAGGATGACGACAGAGCCTATTACCTTATTAATAATAACGATGCCGTTGGTGTCGAAGATGCCTCTTATCTTGTCGATGAGCCACGTCAGACCGTACCACCAAAGCAAGGCGCCGAAGGGAATGCTCAGGAAACCGAGGAACATCTCGATGGGGTGGTTGGGAATGACGAACGAGAACTGTGCGAACAGTCCGATGAAGAGAAAGATGATGAGGGGGTTGGAAAAGGTAACGAGGAAGGCCGTCACACCGTTGTGGACGAGAGAATCCTTCTGCTTGCCGCTGACGTGCATGTTCTTCGTGGGGTTGCTGCGCCAGCAATAGATACCGAAGCACAGCAGCACCACGCTGCCCACAATCTGCAGGAGAAACTGCGTGTGGGTGTCATTGATCATGTTCATCACGAACGACATGCCCAACAGCGTTACAAGGGCATAGATGATGTCGCTCACCGCGGCTCCGATGCCTGTCACGAAGCCGTACCAGCGACCTTTGTTCAGAGTGCGCTGCACGCACAGCACACCAACGGGTCCCATCGGTGCACTGGCTATGATGCCTATCAAGATGCCCTTGAAAACAAGGTCAACGATGTCTATGTGAAATGCAAATGGCATAAGTGGGTGCAAAGGTACACATTTTCTTTCAAAGAAACAACAAAAAATGCAATTATTCCACTCTTTCTGCAAAAAACAAGGCTGGACGGTTCTGTCGAACGATCCAGCCTTTATTGAAAAATACTATTCGGTTATTGTCGTTTCTTTACTTTCCTTCCTCCATGTTGCCAAGGATGTAAAGGCGTGTCATCTCCGTCTTGGCATTGGTGCGCACGGTGATGGTCTTCTTGAAGTGGCCGGGGAACTTACCCTTGCCGTTGTAGGTCACGTTGATGGTGCCCTTCTTGCCCGGAGCGATGGGCTCCTTGGTGTAAGCAGGTACCGTGCAGCCACAACTGGCCACTGCCTGATTGATGACCAGCGGTGCATTGCCGGTATTGGTAAAGGTGAACGTACACTTCTGCACGGGCTGGCTCTCGGCAAACGTGCCGAAGTTATGCTCCGTCTTGTCGAACTTGATTTCAGCTTGTTTCTGGGCCAAGGCATAGCTCAAAGAGCACACCATCATCAAGGCCATCATGATAAACTTTTTCATCTTATTTCTTTTTTAGAATTTTCCAAGATGCAAAGTTACGCATTTATTCTTAATGTTGATACAAAACCACGCGATTATTATCAAACATTAACGATTCTTTCTTCTTACAACGCCTCGTCAACACAGCCTCCAAGACCGCCTTCGCAAAAGAAAAACCACCACTTTTTTGTCTTTTTCCTTGGCACTTTCACAGATTTGTTGTACATTTGCAGCACATAAATATCTAATCAGTAGCACAAGATGGCAACGACCCAATTGAATGCAGCTCAGCTGAACGTCATCAGTTTGATGTCATATATTGATACAGAGCAAGAACAACAAGAACTACAGAATATCCTGCTTGAATTCTATCGGAATAAGCTCGATAGCCTACTTTTGCAGTTTCAGCAGGATAACAACATTACTCAGACGACATTGGACGAATGGTCCAACCAACATGAAAGGACTCCGTACCAATGAAAATTGTTCTTGACACAAATTGCCTTGTCAATATCATCATGCCAAAATCATATAACAATGATGTTTGGCTTGCTTTTCGTGCCCAAAAATACTACCTTTGCGTTACGAATGAAATTCTTTTCGAATATCATGAAATACTGACAAAGCGATACAATAACATCATTGCCAACACGGTTTTGAAAGAATTGATAGAGTCGCCTAATGTCGAACGAATCAATCCTACCTACAGGTTCAACTTGATAACCTCCGATCGAGACGACAACAAATTTGTTGATTGTGCTATTGTGGCAGGTGCGAAGTTTATTGTAAGCAATGATAAACACTTTGCTGAATTGAAGAATTATGCTTTCCCGCAAGTAGATGTTTGCTCGTTAGCAGATTTCCTTGATGTCGTCAGAAATCTTTAATGCTTACCTTCTTACTACGCCTCACCAATACAGTCCCCAAAGTATCTTCGCAAAAGAAAACCACCATTTTTTTGCCTTTTTCCTTGGCACTTCCACAGATTTGTTGTATATTTGCAGCGTGATTCGAGTGGACTACATAAGGATTTAAATTATTGCTGTCCGATAAAACTTCGGTGTAATGTAGAATCCATAAAAATAGGGGGCCAGACATGAGCCTTTCCCCCAAGATTTTGTAATTTTGCAGCTGCGAAACAACAAAACTTACAAAATCATGGGCAAAGGTACAAC
>JAGBLC010000054.1 GCA_017635615.1 Prevotella sp. | reverse complement strand
TCGGTGAGATCGGCGTCGCCCTGTATCTCGTTGTCGTTGAGCACGAGGTAGTAAGGCTCTACGTTATCAGCGTTGGCAGCGAGGAACTTCTGCATGTCGAGACCGCAGATGAAGGGGTTGCTGGCCAGGAAGATGCCGGTGTTGCCTGTGCCTTCGTTGGTGAGTGTGACGGTGTACTTGATAGTGTCGCCGATGCTCATCAGATACTTACCCTTGACGATGCCGTCGGTGGCTGCGATGGCGAACCGGTCGGAGCGCAGTCGTCCGCGGTTGTTCAGCTGGATGGTGTTCGAGTCGTTCTTCTCCTCGGCGTAGCCACCTTTCGGTAGTGGGTATCCGGGATTCGGGTAGTTAGGATTCGGATAGGTGACAGGGCGGTTGAGGTTTGTGAAGTTATCATCTATATATACACGCGAGCCTGCGTTTCTGTCACGCTTTTGGGTTGCTTCACCCCAGTCGTAAGAGTCGTACCAGGCATCCTCCTTCGGCAGGCGGAAAAGGGCGAGACCCGTCTTGCCGTCGCGGTCGCCGATAGCTGGTTTCTCGTTGTTCATCGGCATGATACTGAAGCCCCCCTCGTTGTAGCGTACGGCGGCATCGTTGTAGGTTCCGCTCCACGTTCCCTTGATGGCTACGTTGGCCTTACCGTTGCCCATCGGCTTGTAGGCGATGCGTTCGAGATATTCGTCGGAGTTGACGATCCACTCTGTGCGCTCGTCGTTCCACACGCCATTCTCCGTCGAGCCGAGGTTCTCCGTCTGGCTTCCGTCGTCGATGCGCCAGTTGGAGGCCTTTTCGTAAAGCACTGCCTTCGCCTTGTCCCAGGCGCGCTGATAGACTGCGGGGGCGAAGCGGTCGTAGCGCAAGTCGTAGCGCGTCCACGTTCCATTGTCGTCGTATACAGCGCCATCGGCAATGACATCGCCAAACTGTATCGGCTCGAAGTAGGTCGACTCCTGTCGGGTACTCCACGACGGAGCGTACCACTCGCCGGAGATGACATCCTGTAGCGGCGAGCCGACGATGTGCCAGCGGTTCTTGCCCAATGCGAACTCCACCCATGCCTTGTCGTAGCTCAGCAGGTGGGCGTTGAGCAGCTCGGTGTGCGTCTGGAAGACGATGTCCTGACAGCGGTTGATGTCGTACATCTCGGCGATGAGGTCGTTCTCATGAGCTACGCCATAGTCGACCAAGGCCTGGTGCTTCTCCGAATTGTAGGGGATAGACTGGAAGTCGTACTTCAGAATGTCGGTGGCCGTTGCGGGATTGAGGTTGGGGAAGGGCGAGTGAGTCAGCTGGTCGGTGTATTCCACCTTTGTGCCGTTCTCCGTCCGTCCGTTGCCATAGATGTCGTACAGCTCGGGGCTGAAGGAGCCGCGCTTCAGTGGCTTCACGTCGGTGGCTTTATATTCGTTGCCCTGAGCGTCCTTGTCGTAGACTTCGCCGTCGGGCGTCATGATGAGCACGTGCGTGCAGTAGAGCGGGGCGAAGCCGTTGCGGTTGCCGTTATCAGCGTTTGTCAGATATGTCTGTGTGGTGTTCGGTGCGTAGCCGTCGGCCTTCAGCAGCAGGTCTTCCGAGTCGGCACGTCGCCAGTTGGCATCGTTGTTCCAGTCGTGGTTCTCAGGTGTTCCCACCCATACCTCATAGTCGGGCACGATCTTCACGCGGAAGAGCAGGTCGCCGTCGCAGGCATTGCTCGATTCCGACCCCTCAGTGACATAGTCCTTGAACGGTATCTTCAGCGTGTAGGTGTAGCCATCCTTCACCTCGAAGGTGTCGAAGAAGTAGATACGCATATAGTTGTTCTCGCTGCCTGGTGTTGTCGTGTCGCGTGTGGCATCGACGGCATAGAGCTTCATGATTCTGCCCACTTTGGGCAATTCGCCCACACCCGTGTTGGGGCGCAGGCCAGCCAGCAGCTCGTTGAAGAGGTTCTCGTCGTCGGTGTCGGCCAGATAGATATTGTTGTCTACCGGTGTCATCACACCGTTATACACACCAATGGCATCTGATACGGCGGCGTGGGCCTCACGGAGCGGGATAACCAGACATTTGCCGGGGTCGGCTGTGTCGGCATCATTGTGCTGCACCTCCTGGAACTGTCCCATGCGGGCCAGACGGATGCTAAGGATGTCGGCACTGGCATCGTAGTTGTATTCGTCGATGCCATCCATGCCATTGGTGAATCCCGACGAGAGAGCGGGAGCCACCTCGTTGACCAGCACGCTGAGCTGCTGCGGTTCGTCGCAAAGATAGATGACAGCATTCTCGTTTTCGGGGTTGACCATCTCGCGGTAGGCCTCGTCGGTGGTGATGGGAGCCGCCACGAAGTAGAAGTAAGGCTCTTCTTCGCTCCAGCGGAACACCTTGGTGTTGAGCAGACGGCTGCGCAGCAGCAATTGTCCGGCGGCCACCTGCTGGCGTAGCATGTCAATCATCGGCTGCGTCAGCTGGATGTCCTCGCTGTCGCCCTGGGGTTCCACGCCGTCGAGCGTCTCTTTGTCGGGGTAGAACTGTCGGAAGCTGAGCAGCGCCTCGCGCAGTGTCGTCGTGCCTGTAGCGTCCTGTAGGTCGGTGAAGTTCTCGATGGTGGCCTTCAAGCCAGGGTCGTCGTCGCCAAGCGTTTTCGGACGTCGGCTTACCCACCAGTCGAAGTAGAGGTTCTGCATGCTCACCTGTTCACCGTTCTTGTTGTAGCCGTGCAGGTCGGTGACGATGGTGGGTATCTGGTTCTCGCAGGCTTCGAGGTCTTCGTTGCCGGCGACGTTCTCAAGCTCTAAGATGGTGAGCGAAGGGCGCATGCGGAACTGCGTCTTGCGGTTACAGCGCGAGCGGAGGTCGAAGTCTTCCGGTACCTTTTCAAAGTTGTGGATAAACAGGTCGTAGGGTACGATATAATAAGTGGTGTTCGCCTTCCAGTTGATCTTTGGGATGTTGGCATTGAACATGACATAGCGTCTGCCGTCGATCGTATATCGGTAGGTGGTATGCTCGCCACCCATGGCATCGGAGAAGTCGTAGTCTTTGTAGATGTCGCTGCCATAGAAGGTGCTCCACTTGAACTTCAGCAGTCCGCAGTTCTGGGTGTTTTCGTCATTGGGATTCTCGCTGTCCCATACTCTGTCGACGGCTCCCTCAGGATGGTCGCCCACGAGCGATGCGTAGAATGCCGTCTTGTAAGCCTCGAAATAGTCGGTGTGTTCATACGCTCCCGCCATCAGACCTTCCTCGACCGCGTTGAGCGACATGCCGGCATCAAGACCGGCAGCCTGGCGGAAGGTGCTGAGAAACACGTTCTTCTCGAGGAAGGCGAAGGTGATGTACATATCCTGAGCCGTCTCGGCAGTGAGCGCCTCTTTCTGCCCCGTCACCAGCAGCTGCGTGTCGAAATCCATCGACACCTTGAGCAGGTTGGCATCGGCCGACTTGTCCTTGCGGACGCAGAGTGGTATCTTCTCGTCAATCTCCAACTTCGGAAGGGCTGCGAAGATCTGGATGTCGTCGAGCATGAAGTCGCCACCCGAGGTGTTGACGCAGTTGTTGTTGATCTCGATGAAGTATTGTTCGAACTGCGTGTCAATGCTGAACTCGAAGTAGAACTGCTGCCAGGGACCCGTCTCGTTGGCATTGGTCCAGCGGTAGTGGTCTTCAACCCAGCTGTTGCCATCAGGCGAGGCAGCCATATAGGTGCGTCCGTTGGAATAACGCACGTCGAGCGACAGGTTGCCGGGACAGAAGCGGTGCAGCACCTTTTCGTTTTTGATGCTGCCGTCGTCGTTGTAGTCGCGGCCGATAACAGAGATAACCACCGATGCCGGCGACTGGCCTGCCCATCCGTAGGCAGCACCCGAGGTCATCCAGCCCGAACACATCATCTTGTTGCCCGAGCAGAAAGTGCCGTTGAAGGGAATCTGCGTCACCATACCGGCACGCTCGGAGGCATCAACATAGAGAAAGCCCTGACGGAAGCCTGCAGCTGGATACCATCGTTCACTCTCGGGGATAGCGTTGCGCTGATATTTTCCACCTGGGATGTATCCGTTTATTTCATCCACGGCATCGTAATTGTTCACGCCGAGGAATGGGCCAAGGGCGTTCCAGAACGATGTCTGGCTGGTCAGCATGTATTCACCGAACTTACAGTCGTAGTATGCACCATTAGCTGCGTGGCGGTGGGTTGGCATATACTGGAAATAGTGGATGTAGTTGGCATCCTCAAACTCCAAAGGCCATCTTGAAGCTTTGAACTTACGCCTTGTGTGATGACTGCCATTCTGTCTGAGGTAGTCTTCATTCTGGATACCTTCGTTGACGACTTCAAATTCATCACCCACAGGATAGTCGAAGGTGACGGCAGCGATGGGGTCGTTGTTGGTGCGGCGCTTCAGGGCGTTGGGCGAGCGGTTGGACGAGCCATTGAGTACTTCGTCCCATGGAAGGGTACGCGAGCCGTCGTCGAAGTGGAGCGTGAAGCGTGCCACGCGATAGCCGCCGATGCGTACTTCCACGACGGCAGGATTCTCTGCACTGTTGACAACACCCCAGCCAGAGGCATCCTGCGGGTAGACAAAGGCGATGAAGCGCGAACCGCGATAGTTGCGGTTCGGGTTTTTGTAGATACCCTTGTTGTCGCCGGTTATCGTGCTCTTGCCGTCTTTCTGCCCGTGAAGCAAACTGATGCCTGTGCCGTTATCGTAGAGCTTAATGTCAATCTCACTGTTGTCATCACGGATGTTTTGCAGATTGCCTCGAGCATCGTAGAACCAATAGTTACCAAACTCATGGTCCAGGGCGATGACATCGGGCTCGAAGTTGACCGAGCGATAGGGGAAGTGGATTTCTATATCGTGCAGCCACTCGTTGGGTCCAAGGTTGCGCAGCCTGTCGGCAATAATCCTGCCGCTCTTGATGTGCCAGACGACGCGCTGTGTCAGGCTGGGTTCCGTCGTGACATCGCCGTCGCTATCCTTCTCCATATCGCCGAAGATATTGTCCGACAGGTCGCAGGCCAGGTCGAACTCCTCGACACCGGTAGGAAGCTTTACGTCGACAGAGGCATTCACGAAGTTGGTAGCATTGTCGGCAGCATTACCATCGTCCGTGTGTCCTTTGATGTCGATACCTGTGACATATCCATTGTTGTAGGTAACCATATTGTTGGCTGCCCTGCCGAAATTAATCATGCTGGCATCGAAAAGGCCATCGGTCTGGTAGTTGTAGAATCTCTGATAGGAGCGATGTACGATCAAACTGCCATACTGAATCATCGGCAGGAAGCAGGTTGTCCAGTCGTTCGGGTCGACATATCGGGTAATCTCGTATGTGGCGCAATACTGCATTTGCTTGACGTAGCCATTGTCGAACCATTCTTTCTCACCCGACATCAAGCCACGGTACACACCTTCTGGGTTTTCAGCTGCAAATCGTTTTGCATCGAGGACACTTTGGTGTATGCGGTGGCTAATTGTCTTGTTGACAGAACTTCCTATTTCAGTACTACCGCCAGGTATTTCTGAAGCGTCTACACTGATGATGTTCACTTGGTTGTAACCGTCGTAAGCAAAAGGTTGTACGAGCGTGTTATTCCATTTGTAATAGTGAAACTCGTAAGTATAAGTGCCAGTCTGGCGAATCATGTCTTGGTTCCCATTGCTTGTATTCAACCAATAGTTTGTTGGATTTCTGTTGTCCAAGTGGAGAGCCAGACCATCGTTGTTGACCAATCTAAAATGAGTTTCATCAATCTGCTGTCTTTCCCATACATAATAGAGTGCATCGGCCCTTGTTCCCCATGTCAAGCTTCCACCAAGGGAGTAAAAGTAATTGTTGCTGTCTGTCTTGTCGATAAATTGTACGAGGCAGTATTCTCGTGCCTGTGCTTTCGTCCCCCCAAGGAATAGTGTGCCCAGCAGGAGTAGTGCTGTGGCGAATGTGTGTTTATATGTAATTGTATATCTCATATCGTATATGTTGTACATTCTTAAGGTAATCTCGGAGTTATCTTGGCGTATTGTTAGTCTTGGTTCTTAGCCTTGATGATGTTGTAGCTGAAGGAGTAGAGGCGTCCTTCGAGGCGGATGTAGATGGTGAAGGTGAGCTTGCCCTCCATGGCGTCTTTGTTCTCCAACTGTCCTACGATGTCGCCCGATTCGAGGAGCTCGAAGAGGTGCGACTGGTCGTTCATGGTCAGGATGTTGCAGTCGCCGGTGAGGACGATGCCAGTGCCGTCGGCTCCGAGCGCTTTATAGCAGGGATGGTATTTCTTGCCCGTAATGATGGGGCATGTCTTCTCTTCGCCCTCTGGAGTGAATGCCATGTTTCCATTTTCGTCGGTGGCGGGGTTGAACTCTACGCCGGCCGAGCCGATGTTGCTCCATACACCCTCGGGGTCGGTGTTGCGTCGCACCATGGGGCGGATGCAGATGTTACCACCGGTGAGGAAGGTGGCCGAGAGGCCGTCGGCCGAGACCACCGTTGTCTGGTAGCCCGCGATGGGTACGAACTGCAGGGCCTCGATGCGGAACGACCAGTCGCCGAAGCTGATGGGAATCTTGATCCAGTCGTTGCGGCAGATATGCGTGAAGCCGCCCTCGGTGCGATTGACGGTGATGCCATAGCGATATTCTTCTGTCGTTACCTCCGTGTTGAGGTGGCGGTTCACCTTCAGGCGGATGGAGTATTGGTTCTGCACACCCGAAGCGGTGGCGTTCGTCTCGTTGACATAGACGGTGAAGGTTCCCTTGCCCGATGTCTCACCACTCTTCGCTGCCAGAACGATGGGCTTCGAGGCAAGGTCGATAGCGTAGGCGATGGTGTCTCTCTTGGTGGCGATGTCCTCTGCCGTCTCGTTCTCCATGAGCGACACGGTG
>JAGBLC010000053.1 GCA_017635615.1 Prevotella sp. | reverse complement strand
TCTGGGTCGTAGCCCAACGTCTTGTCGGCAAACACCTTCTGCATGTAGTAGGCCCAGATGGGCAGCGCCATGTTGGCACCCTGTCCCATGCTGGTGGAGTCGAAGTGGATGTCGCGGTCCTCACCGCCTACCCAGCAGCCGCTAACCAGCGACGGCGTGAAGCCCATGAACCAGGCATCGGAGTTGCGGTTGGTCGTTCCGGTCTTTGCGCCCATCGGGCACTTCACGTTATACTTATAGCGCATGCGCGAACCCGTTCCGCCATCGACAACGCCCTGCAGCATGACGAGCATCTTGTTGGCACTCTCCTCGCTGATCACCTCGTTGACGCGGGGCTGGAAGGAGGCCAGCACATTGCCCTCGTTGTCTTCAATCTTCGTAACGAACATCGGCGCACAGTGGATGCCGTTGTTGGCAAACGTCGTGTAGGCGCTCACCATCTCGCCCACCGTAGCCTCGTAGGGACCGAGGCAGAGCACGATGGAGGGATAGATGTTGGGCGTGGTGATGCCGAAGTTCTGCAATGTCTCAACGAAGAGCTGTGGATTGATACGACTCATCAGATAGGCCGAAATCCAGTTGTTCGACTGGGCCAGTCCCCATTTCAGCGTCACCATCTGTCCGTAGCGGGCCCGTGAGCCGTTGCGTGGTGTCCAGTTGCCATACGACCGCTGCACGTTGGGAGCCACGTCGCAGGGCGACAGTCCGTTCTCCATCGAGAGGGCATAGAGATAGGGCTTGGTGGTAGAGCCCACCTGGCGCCGGCCCATGAAGGCCATGTCGTACTGGAAGTGGGTGTAGTCGAGTCCGCCGACGTAGGCTTTGACGGCTCCCGTATGGGCATCCATGCTGACGAAGCCCGAGCGGAGGAACTTCTTGTAGTAGCGGATAGAGTCCATCGGCGACATCAGCGTGTCGATCTCCCGCCGATAGTTGGTCGACAGGACAGTCATCTCGATGGGTGTGCGGAAGGCCTTCTTGATTTCTCCCTCAGTGGCTCCGGCAGCCTTCATCACGCGATAGCGCTCGCTCTGACGCATGCTTTTCTCAAGGATGGCCTTCACCTCGCTCTGCTTCAGGGCACTGGTGAAGGGGGCGTTGGCCTTGCGGCGGTTCTCCTTGTTGAACTCCGGCTGCAGGTATTTCACCACATGCTTCACCATTGCCTCCTCGGCATATTGCTGCATGCGGCTGTCGATGGTGGTGAAGATTTTCAGGCCGTCGGTATAGATGCTGTACGGCTCGCCGTTCTTCTTCTTGTTCTTGTTGCACCATCCGTACAGGGGGTCGCGCTCCCAGTAGGTGGAGTCGATGCTATACTGCGCCATGTTCCACTTGGGATAGTTCTTCTTGTCGGGCTTCGGTGCCATGAGATACTGTCGCATGAACTCGCGGAAATAGGTGGCAATGCCCTCCTTGTGGTCGGCCTGGTGGAAGTTGAGCTTCACGTCGTGCTGCTTCACCTCGTTGTATTCGGCCTGCGAGAGATAGCCTGCCTTCACCATCTGTGCCATCACCACGTTGCGGCGCTCCTTGCAACGCTCCGGGAAGCGGCGCGGATTGAAGTAGGAGGGATTCTTGCACAGCCCTATCAGCGTGGCACACTCCTCGAGCGACAGCTGCTGCGGCTCCTTGCTGAAGTAGGTGTTGGCAGCCGTCTTGATACCCACGGCATTGTGGAGGAAGTCGAAGTAGTTCAGGTACATGGCGATGATCTCCTCCTTGGTGAAGTTGCGCTCCAGCTTGATGGCGATGACCCACTCGATGGGTTTCTGCAGCAGACGCTCCGTCGTGCTGTGCGCCTTCTTCGAATAGAGCTGCTTGGCCAGCTGCTGCGTGATGGTAGACCCGCCTCCGGCACTCTTCTGCCCCATCAGGCCGCGCTTCACGATGGCACGTCCCAAGGCGGGGAAGTCGATGCCCGAATGTTCGTAGAAGCGGGCATCCTCCGTGGCTACGAGTGCATAGACGAGGTTGGGGGCCAACTTGTTGTAGTCCACCATGATGCGGTTGTCACGGTTGGAGTTCCATACGCCCAGGATCTTCCCGTCGGCAGAGAACACCTGCGAGGCGGAACGGCTCACGGGGTTCTGCAACTCTTCCATATCGGGCATGTAGCCTACCCATCCGTTCCAGATGGCTATAAAGCCGACGAGAACCACCAGCACCACCGATGCCAACAATCCCCATAGCACTTTGATCAGTTTCTTTCGCATAACGTTGGTTGCAAATTTCCATGCAAAGATAAGGAGAATAATCGAAACGACCAAATCTGCCGCTCTTTTTTCTATGTTATTCGTCGAAAAATGTTAAAACATTTTGTCGTTTCGCCGATATTCCGTATTTTTGCACCTGCATGACATCTGTCAATCAAAACATAGCCATCTACACCCGAAGCAGCGACTTACCGGCGATGAGCCATCGCAACTTCTTCCACAGCGTGGAGCTGTTCACCATTCTTGAACAGAGCCGCGGACAGCAGCCGTACATGGTCGTTGTGTGGCAGGAGCAGAGGGTGGTGGCCCACCTTCTGGCAACGCTTCGCCGTCGGGGTTCGCTCGTGCCGCCTTATCTCTTCACGCAAGGCAGGATTTATGGCGAGGGGGAATATGAAGAAGATGTTGACCGCGAGCAGCTTTTCGCTCTGATGCTCAACGCGATAACGAAGAAGTTCAGACGAAAGTTGTGCCTCTATATCGAGATTTCCGACCTCAGCCAGAAGATGTTCGGCTACAAGCCCCTTCACCGCCACGGCTACTTCCCTGTGCGCTGGTCGGCCATCCACAACTCCCTCCATTCGAAGGCACCCGTCGAGCGGCTCTCGGACAAGATGCGGGAGCGCATCGAGAAGCTGCAGACGGCACCACTCACTTTCACCGAAGTGACCGACGAGGCCGACTTCCGTGCTTTCTACCGCCTGTTCCACCGATTCTTCTCGCTCAAGGTGCGACGCTACCTGCCCTCCGACGACTATTTCCGGCTGATGATGCGGAGCAACCACTGCCGGCTCTTTGTCACCAAACTGAAGGAGAAGGTGATTGGCGGCTGTGCCTGCTTCTATTCCGACACCGACGCCGACTTGTGGATGATTGCCTCGAAGCGCAAGTCGTACCCCACCCTGCATCCCGGCACGAAGACCATCTGGGAGGCAATGAACCACGCCTTCCGCAACGGCTATGCCCACTTCCGCTTTCTCGACGTGGGTCTGCCCTACCGCAAGAATCCGATGCGCGACTTCATCCTCCGCTTCGGCGGCAAGGAGGTGAGCACCTACCGATGGTTCCGCTTCAGCTTCTCGTGGCTCAACAGCATCATAGGCTGGTTCTACAGGGAGTGACGAGAGGTCTCAACAGCATCATCGAGGGTTCTACAGGGAGTGAAGAGGTGGCGCTGCATGTCCACACGCCCGTTCGGCCTGAAGCCGACGCCCTCACGCTCAAGGAGGGTGCGCTGCATCGACCATCCGGGAGCCGTGCGCCCAACGGCGTTGACCACTCTGTGGCACGGCACCTGCTCGGCTCCTGGCGTATAGCGCAGCGTGCGCCCCACCATCCTGCTGTGACTGGGCCAACCGGCAAGGGCGGCAATATGACCATAGGTGGTGACATAGCCACGTGGTATCTGGGCCACGATGTTCAGCACATCGCGACCAAACTGGCGGGCTTCCTCGGCCGTCATCTTGTTGCGGTAGTCGTTCATTGTTGAGTGTTGCTGTAAGAAAACATAAAACGAAGGTCACGCACGTGTAAACACGCGGGCGTGACCTCCTCTTATGTAGCTATGCCATGATGTTCGCCTTACTTGTTCACCTGGAACTTGGTGCAACCCTCCTTGAAGAAGGCGTTGATCTGCTTGGCAGCAGCGATGCCGGCGTTGATGTTGGCCTCGGCTGTCTGGGCACCCATCTTCTTCGGTGTGGCGAAGTAGCGACCTTCAAACTTCTGGAAGTCGGCATCGGCATCGGGCTTGATGTCGGTGACGAACTTCAGGTCCTCACGGTCACCCATCAGCTTGATGAGCTCCGGCTCGTTGATCACTTCCTTGCGGGCGGTGTTCACGAGGATGCCACCCTTGCGCATCTTGTTCACCAGGGCGTAGTTGATGCTCTCCTTCGTCTCCGGCGTTGCGGGGATGTGGAGCGAGACAACGTCGCACTGCTCGAACAGGGCGTCCTGATTCTCGACGGCGTGCACACCAGCCTGCTCGATGACTTCTGCGGGGCAGTAGGCATCGTAGGCGTAGACATCCATGCCGAAGCCCTTGGCGATGCGGGCCACGTTGCGGCCTACGTTGCCGAAGGCGAGGATGCCCAGCTTCTTGCCCAGGAGCTCAGAACCGCTCTTACCGTTGTAGAAACCGCGTACGGCCATGACGAGCAGACCGAAGACGAGCTCGGCCACGGCGTTGGAGTTCTGACCCGGGGTGTTCTCGGCCACCACCTTGTGAGCTGTGGCGGCAGCGAGGTCGATGTTGTCGTAGCCGGCACCGGCACGGACGACGATCTTCAGCTGCTTGGCAGCGTCGAGCACCTCGGCGTCTACCTTGTCCGAACGGATGATCAGGGCGTCAGCATCCTTCACAGCGTCGAGGAGCTGAGCCTTCTCGGTATATTTCTCGAGCAGCACGAGCTCGTTGCCTGCTGCTTCCACTTCCTTGCGAATGCCTTCGACAGCGGCTGCTGCGAAGGGCTTCTCTGTTGCAACTAAAACTTTCATTTTATTTTATTGAAAATTGAATGTTGAATGTTCAATTAGTGCTTAGCCTCATACTCCTTCATGCAGGCGACGAGAGCCTCGCAGCCTTCGATGGTCTGGGCGTTGTAGCAGGAAGCGCGGAAGCCGCCCACCGAGCGGTGACCCTTGATGCCGACCATGCCCTTCGATGTGGCGAAGTCGAAGAAGTCCTTCTCCAGCTCCTTGTACTCGTCGTTCAGTACGAAGCAGATGTTCATGTACGAACGGTCCTCGGTCTCGACGGTGCCGCGGAACAGCTTGTTGCGGTCTATCTCGTTGTAGACAATCTCGGCACGCTGCTTGGCCAGCTTCTGCATAGCCTTCACGCCACCCTGAGCCTTGATCCAGCGCATGTTCTCCATAGCGGTGTAGATGGGTACCACAGGAGGTGTGTTGAACATCGAGCCCTTCTCCACGTGTGTGCGGTAGTCGAGCATGGTGGGAATCTGGCGCTCTACGCGGCCCAGGGCGTCGTTCTTCACGATGACGATGGTGACACCGGCCATCGAGAGGTTCTTCTGTGCACCGGCATAGATGGCATCGTACTTCGATACGTCGACGGGACGCGAGAAGATGTCCGACGACATGTCGGCAATCAGGCGCACGGGAACGTCGAGGTCTTCGCGGATCTCCGTACCGTAGATGGTGTTGTTCGTGGTGATGTGCAGATAGTCGACATCGGTGGGAACGGTCCAGCCCTTCGGGATGAAGGTGTAGTTGGCATCGGCCGAAGAGGCCACCTCTACCACCTCACCGAACAGCTTGGCTTCCTTCATGGCCTTCTTGGCCCACACGCCAGTGTTCAGATAGGCAGCCTTCTTGACGAGGAAGTTGTAGGGAATCATGCAGAACTCGAGCGATGCACCGCCGCCGAGGAACAGCACGGAATAGCCTTCAGGAATGTCGAGCAGCTCCTTGGCCAGAGCTTCGGCCTCGTCGATGACGGCCTGGAAGTCTTTTGAACGGTGGCTGATCTCAGCGATAGAGAGACCCATGCCATTGAAATCTAAGATTGCCTTTGCAGTGTTCTCGATGACGCTACGGTCGAGGATACAAGGACCTGCGGTGAAATTGTACTTCTTCATTGTTTGATAGTGATTTATATAAATTATTAAAGTTATGAATTTCGCTGCGAAATTAGGTATTATAATTGACTCCGCCAAATATTTTTGCAGAAATCTTGCAATTTTCGATGTTTTTTCTTTCTATTTGACAAGTTCAACCAC
>JAGBLC010000052.1 GCA_017635615.1 Prevotella sp. | reverse complement strand
ATTTGTTTTTTTTGCAAAAGTTTATTTCGAACACTTAAAAAAATGTAATATGAAGATATTTGCAATAGGAAAAAACTACATCGAACACAATAAAGAAATGGATGGCGCGTTATATAAACCAGAGAGTCCTGTTGTGTTCCTCAAAGCCGACTCGTCGCTGCTGAAAGACCGCAAGCCCTTCTTCCCCCCCGACGACCTCGGACGCATCGACTACGAGACAGAAGTGGTGGTGAGAATATGCCGGCTGGGAAAGAGCATCCCACAGCAGTTTGCACGCCGATACTACGATGCGGCAACCGTGGGCATCGACTTCACGGCACGCGAGCTGCAGCGTAAGCTGAAGGACAAAGGACTGCCCTGGGACCTGAGCAAGGGCTTCGACGGAGCAGCTGCCTTGGGCGAATGGGTGGAGCTGGACCGCTTGCCTGACATACAGGCGCTGCACTTCCGCCTCGACATCAACGGACAGACCGTTCAGCAGGGATGCACCGCCGACATGCTCTTCCAGGTAGACGAGCTCATCAGCTACATCAGCCGATACTTCACACTGAAGACCGGCGATATCCTCTACACCGGCACACCGGCAGGAGTGGGACCCGTACACGTCGATGACCACTTGGAGGGATTCCTCGAAGACCGCAAGGTGCTGGAGTTCAACGTGAAATGAGTCAGAAACAAAAAGTATTTTGGTGTTTGGAGTTTAATTATGAATTATAGACTATGTATAAAAACGGTCGTGGCCATCTTCCTCCTGGCATGGTGCACGACGCTGACGGCACAGAAGAAATTCTTCAACCTCACTGCCGACGAGGTGAAGATCGACACGCTGCTGCCCTACTTCAGCTATTCACTGCCCATAGGCTACAACTATGGCGACTCCACGTACACCGTAACCATCGAGTATCCGGAGTTCATGGAGATGAGCGAGGCCGACATCGCCAGATACAAGAAGATAACCGACGACGAGCTGCCTGAACTGCCCGATATCCGACAGATGACCACTGTGGAACGCAAACGAGGCGTTCTCACCGTGGGCTTTGTGCCGTTGGTCTTCCGCGAAGGCAAGATGCAGAAACTCGTCAGCTTCATGCTCGACATCAAGGCCACTAAGACACCTGTTAGCCGACGCAGGGCGGCACAGGCAAAAGACGAAGGCGACGACAGCGGACGCTATGCCGAACACTCGGTGCTCGCCTCGGGAAAATGGGCAAAAATCAGAGTCAGCGAGACGGGTGTACACCAGCTGACGGAGGCTGTCATACAACGGGCCGGCTTCAGCGACCTGAGCAAGGTGAAGATTTTCGGCTATGGGGGCAATCTTCAGCCAGAAAAGCTCACACCCAGCTATCTCGCCGAGACCGACGACCTGCAGGAAGTGCCGACATGCCTCGTCGACGGCAAACGGCTGTTCTATGCCAAGGGGCCGGTATCTTACAACACCAATACTGTCAAGACACGCGTACGCAACTACTGTTCCGACTACGGCTATTATTTCATCACACAGACCGACGACGAACCGCTGATGGTCGACTCTACGGCCTTCGTCGCGTCCTACTACCCCGCTCCCGACGACTATCACACGCTTTTCGAAAAGGATGAGTTCGCCTGGTTTGAAGGCGGACGCAACCTCTACATGAGCGAGGCCATCAATGCAGGATCGTCGAAGACTTACACCATCACCACACCCGGACTCGACCAGACGGGCAACATCCGCGTCATCCTGAGCGTCGGTGGCACGGCAAACGGCAGAGTGGTGGTCAACGATGAACAGGAGCTCACCTATTCGGCCACGAAACTCAATACCTACGACAAGGCCGACACACGCGACCTGAACTTCACCGTCAAGAACCTCAAGGCCGAAAACACCATCACCATCTACAACGAGAAAGGCTCGGCAGCCCGACTCGACCATATCGTGGCTACCTTCAGCACGCCCAGACCGCGCAAGCCACTGGCTGGAAGCACCTTCCCCGTGCCGGAATATGTCTACAACATCACCAATCAAGATCTCCATCAGGACCGCAACTACCAGATGGTCATCATCATCCCTACATCGCAGAAGCTGCTGGCGCAGGCCGAGCGCATCAAGACATTCCACGAACAGCACGACGGACTGAGGGTGAAGATTGTGCCGGCCGACGAACTCTACAACGAATTCTCCAGCGGTACCCCCGACATCAATGCCTACCGACGCTATATGAAGATGCTCTACGACAGGGCTCAGACCGACGAGGAGATGCCGCAAAGCCTCCTGCTCTTCGGCGACGGCATCTGGGACAACCGTCTTGTACAGCAGAAGATGAAGAACCTGAATGCCGACGACCTGCTGCTATGCTTTGAGAGCGAGAACTCCGTGAGCAAGGCTTACAGCTATTGCAATGAGGGCTACTTCGCCTGTCTCGACGACAACGAGGGCGATGCACCGACATCAACCGACCGGCCCGATATCGGTGTGGGGCGCTTCCCCGTACGCACCGTCGAACAGGCCAAGACCATGGTGGACAAAACCATTAGCTATGGTGAGAACCTCAACGCCGGCGACTGGGAGAACACCGTCGTCATGATGGCCGACGACGGCAACGACAACAAGCACATGGAGACCGCCTACAACTCGGGACTCATCGTCGAACAGCTGAAGCCGGGCATGGTGGTAAAGCCTATCCTCTGGGATGCCTACGACAAGGTGACGACATCTACGGGTGCCTCTTATCCGCAGGTGGAGAAACTCGTCAAGGAGTATCAGACCAACGGTGCCCTGGTGATGAACTATATCGGACACGCTTCAGAGCAACAGGTGTCACACGAGGTGGTGCTCAAGCTCGTCGACTTCAAGAACTTCAGCAACAGCCGCCTGCCGCTATGGATAACGTCGTCGTGCGACGTGGCTCCCTTCGACGGACTGGTCGACAACATCGGCGAAGAGGTGGTGCTCAACAAGAAAGGCGGAGCCGTGGCCTACTTCGGATCGGCACGCACGGTATTCATCCCGCAGAACGACCTCATCAACCGGGCCTTCATGCGATTCCTCTTCACAAAACAGAACGGACGGCATGTCACCATCGGCGAGGCGCAACGACTGGCCAAGAACTACCTGCTCAACAGCGACCGCGACGCTCTCCTCGACGGGAGCCTGTCGGGCAAATCGCGCGACAGCTCGCAGAACAAGCTGCAATATCTCATCCTCGGCGACCCTGCCCTGCACCTGAACATACCGGAGCTTGACGCCGTCGTTGACAGCATCAACGATATTCCCGTCGGAGGGGCGCAAATGCCGAACCTCAAGGCCGGCGGCATCGTCACCATCAAGGGACACGTCGAGCAGGACGGCAACCTGCTGACCGACTACAACGGCACGGTGACTGCCCTGGTGCGCGATGCCAGCGAGCACATCGTCTGCAAGATGAACGACCCCGCCACCATGTCGAAAGATGCCAAGGCCTTCGAATACGACGACCGCACAAAGATTCTCTTCAACGGATCGAACGTCATCAAGAACGGTGAGTTCACCATCATGTTCGCCATGCCGAAGGATATCAGCTACACCGACCAACACGGTAAGATCAATCTCTTCGCCGTCAACAACGAGAAGTCGCTCTGCGCCAATGGGGCTTGCGAGGACTTCACCATCGGAGGCTCCGAACAGCTGTCGAACGACTCTATCGGACCGTCTATCTACTGCTATCTCAACTCGCGCGACTTCGTCGATGGGGGCAACGTCAACGAGACACCCTACTTCGTGGCAGAGGTATCCGATAAGGACGGGCTCAACACATCGGGCAACGGCATCGGCCACGACCTCGAACTCATCATCGACAACGACATGACGATGACCTACAACCTCAACACCAACTTCGTCTACGACTTCGGCTCTTACACCACTGGCTCCACGCACTACAGCCTGCCGCAGCTCAGCGAGGGCAGACACTCGCTGCGCTTCCGCGCATGGGACATCCTGAACAACTCTAACACGGCGACACTCAACTTCAACGTCGTCAAAGGACTCCGCCCCGACCAGCTCGACGTCACCGTGACGAACAACCCCGCACGCACGTCGACAACGTTCATCATCACGCACGACCGCTCCGGCAGCAACCTTGACGTCGCTCTCGAGATATTCGACATGAGCGGACGACTGCTCTACAAGCAGGAGGAGACGGGCGTCTCGACGAGCAACACCTACACCATCGACTGGGACCTCACCACCGATGGCGGCGGAAGGCTGCAGACCGGTGTCTACCTCTACCGCGTCGTCGTCGGCACCGACGGGGCAACGCGCACCTCAAAAGCAAAGAAACTCATCATCATACAATAATTATGAATTATGAATTATAAATCATCAATTGTCCATTATCCATTATCAATTGTCTTCGCTCTCCTCGTCGCTACGCAGGCCTCGGCGCAAGACAAGAAGAATATGTTCAACCCCATCAACGCGTCGGTCACCTCGCAGACCATCGCACCGGATGCACGCGCCGCCGGTATGGGCGACGTCGGTGCTGCCACCGATCCTGACGTCAACTCGCAATACTGGAACCCCGCAAAGTATCCGTTCTGCATCAGCCGCGCCGGCGTAGCTCTCAACTACACACCGTGGCTGCGCCAGCTGGTCAATGATATGGACCTGGCCTATCTCGCCGGCTACTATCGCATCGGCGACTATAGTGCCGTATCGGGTTCGCTGCGCTACTTCTCCCTCGGCGAGGTGTACACCAGCATGAATGAAGATGCCATGACCATCAACCCCTACGAGATGTCGCTCGATGTGGCCTACTCGCTCATGCTCAGCGAGAAGTTCTCCATCGCTGCCGGCGTGCGCTGGATCTATTCCGACCTCACCTACGACTATACCGACGATACCTCTCCCGGTAGCGCCTTCGCCGCCGATATCGCCTGCTACTATAACAACTACTTCAACCTCGGCTCGCGCGAATGCCAGCTGGGCTTGGGTCTGAACATCTCCAACATCGGTAGCAAGATTACCTTCGGCGGTAGCGATGATGCTGAGTTTATCCCCACCAACCTCCGCCTCGGTGCCTCGCTGATGGTACCTGTCGACGAGTACAACCGCTTCAGCATCTCGGCCGATGCCAACAAGCTGCTCGTCCCCTCCGTGCCTACCGAGGAGCAATGGGCCGAGGCCGACCCCGACGGTACTATCTATGGCAGCTACGATGCCTATCGCGAGCGCGAGTACTACGATGTCAGTTCAATCAGCGGTATCTTCAAGAGCTTCAACGATGCGCCCAACGGCTTCAGCGAAGAGCTGCAGGAAATCAACTGGAGTGTCGGTGCCGAATATGTCTACCACGACCAGTTCTCCATCCGCGGCGGCTACCACCACGAGGCAGAGAACAAGGGTAACCGTAAATACTTCACCCTCGGTGCGGGCTTCCGCATGAGCGTCTTCGCCCTCGACGTGGGCTACGTCATGGCCACGGCAAAGAGCAACCCGCTCGACCAGACGCTGCGCTTCTCACTCACCTTCGACATGGACGGCATCAAGGACCTCTTCAAGAGATAACCCGCCCCAAATTATGAACTATGAACTATGAACTATGAACTATAAACTAT
>JAGBLC010000051.1 GCA_017635615.1 Prevotella sp. | reverse complement strand
TAATTCATAATTCATAGTTCTCAATTATCAATTATCCGCTCGGCCCAAAGGGACGCTTTCAAAGCGAAGCGGAGAAAGAATTATCAATTGTCAATTATCAATTCACTTCACCGTGGCCTTCATTGTCTTCACGCCACTGGCAGTCTTCACGCTGACGACATAGACGCCGGCGGGAACGCTGTTCAGCGAGTAGACACCATCAGCAACACGGCTGATGCGCATTGCCTTGCCGTCGGCAGCGAATACCTCGACGTCGCTGTATTCGCCCTTCACGCTCAGACGCTTGCCGTCGACAGCAACCTTCAGCTCGCCCTGCACCGTCGTCATGCCTGTCGGAACATCAATGGTGAAGTCGATGGTAGACATCTCCGTCTTGCCCGAAGTGTAAGAGGCAATGACACCAGCGGTGTGCGTGCCGTTGCGGAGATTCTCGAAGAGGTAGCTCGTCTCGTCAGTGTCAGCCACCTTCTCACCGTCTAAGTACACCTCGTAGGCACCATCCAGGGCAGGAGCCTTCCGTGCACTGCGGGCAGGAGCCTGGTAGTAGCCGTTGTCAGGCATCACACTGGGCAGACCGAACTCGATGTTGTCGATGCAGAAGACGCGCTTCTGGTCGCTCACACACTGGATGGCGACATACTTCGCCTCCTTCGGCACTGTCACGGTGTGACCCTGATAGTAGCTGTAGGCCGTTGCGTTCTCCTTCAGTGCGATGAAGCTCTCGGGATTCGTGTCCGTCGTAGAGTAGAGCACGTTGAAGGTCTCCAGATACTGATAGTCAACGCAGCGCGCCCAGAAGCGGAAGGTGAAGTCCTCCTGGAAGTGCAGCTTCGGCGTGATGATCCAGTCATCGTTCGCCACCTCGTAAGAAGCCCATGTGGTCAGCATCTTTGAGCCCGCATACGGCGTCAGACCGTAGATATACGAGAGAACACTCGTGCCGTTCGCGTCTTTCGCCAGATCGCTGTACGGATTGAACACCAGGAAAGCCATCGGCTCGCCCAAGCCCGGCCAGCTGAAGCCGTAGATGCCACCCGTACCGGCACCGTCGCCGTCGATATACTGCCATCCGATGAGTCCCGGCGAGTTAATCGCGAAGTCCTCATGATCCTCGAAGCCTTCGAAGAAGTAGTCGGGATAGTTCCAGATGAAGTTCTTCTGAGTGGGTTGTCCCTCGATGTCCTCGACGATGAGGTTGTAGGGTTTCACCTGAATCTCGTTGAGCGTAATGTCGTAGCTGAACGCATCGTCGCCCGTGAAGACATATTGCTGCTGATGGCTCTCGAAGCCGTCGAGCGAGATGGTCACGTCGTACTCTGCCTTCCATACATTCTCGATCGTCACCACACCGTCGTCGCCGGCTGTTGCCTCATAGACGTGGCGGCCACCGCCGTTGATCATGAAGACGCGGGCACCGAACGACTCGTTCTCCGGTGTGTTCGTGTTCAGGCGGAACGTCACCGTAGCGTTCATCTTGTTGCCGATAGAGTCGGCCAGGACAAGGTCTGACATCTTTTCGCCTGTGTAGACAGCCTTCACGCCATAGTAGTAGGCACCGCTCTCAAGGCTTGCCCAGTCGGTGTCGGTGAACGTCAGGGCCTGCGTATGGTCGGCCAGGAGAGTCCACTTCGATTCGTCTGCCTGATCCTTCGTGTTGAAGCGGTAGACGTTGTAGCGTACACGCTCCTGCACACTCTTGTGCATACCGGTGCGCATCACTGGCTCGGCCACCTCGGTGACACCCTTCTCGCTTTGCAGCTGCAGCTGCTCTTCAGCCTTCTCAGCCTGCGGATAGTAGAACCTCTTGGCACCAGCGGGCTGCACGTCCTCGTCGGTCTCGAACGGAGCGGCGTACGGACGCATCATGAAGTTGTGGCGCAGGCCCTCCTGCTGATTGTCGAGATAGAGGAACGGCTGCGTCTGATAGTTGCCCGAGAAGCAGCTGGTCAGCGGCTTGAACGGATAGTTGGCAGCATCACCGCCTGCACCACCGTCGATGGCGATGCCAGCCCACGTGTAGTGGGAGATGGCGATATAGTAGCCGTTAGGAGCATCGACGGGAGCAGGCAGCGTGTAGTGTGTCCACTCGTTGTCGAGAGCCGGCACGTAGGTGTTCTCATACAGCACGTTGGCAGTAGGCTCACCATTCTCGTCGAGATCGAAGATGCGCAGGTAGACGCTGTAGTGCTGGCTCACCTGAGCTGTAGCACCGAGCAGGAAGTCGACACCGAAGACGGTCGACGGTGTGCGGTCGACGACACCGAAGACGGCATTCGAACCGCCGATGCCACGCTCGTTGTCGACAGCCACACCCACGTAGGTTGACGGTGCACCATCGTCGAAGCGTACCCAGCGCGGGTCGTTGGCAGGCGAGCCCCATTCAACAGCCACGCTCTGCTTGTCGTCGGCCTCCGTAGCCGTGACGAAGCGCGGAGCCTTCGTGTTGTCTTCCATCACGAGGTCGAACAAGTCGAGGTCGGTGGTCATCTCGAAGCTCTTCGTCAGTGTGATATACTTATTCTTTGTCAGCGTCAGGCTGTAATATGAGTTCTCGAAGATACCGTTGATCTCGAACGTACCATCTTCGGCCGTCACGGTGCTGTACGAGTTGTAGCCCGTCACCTCAACATCGGCACCGGCAATGGGATCACCGGCAACATCCTTCACCGTACCCGTCAGGGTGTACTGCGGCAGGGCGGTCATCGTGATGTCGAGCGTCGTTGTTTCCAACGAGGCCACCGTTGCCTGTACGGTCTGCGTCTGATAGCCCAGTGCCTGTACGTCGATGTTGTAATCGCCGGCCGGCAGGTAGTTCAGGATATACTTACCCTCAGCGTCGGTCTGGGCGTTATACTGTCCGCCGTTGATCAAGAGCAGTGCGCCCTCGATAGGTTCGCCGGCAGCGTTCTTCACCACACCGGCGATGTAGCCGTCGGTGTCTTCCGTTATCTGCACATTCTCGAGATACAGACCGTAGCCCGTAGCCTCGAACGAACGATAGTAGAAGCCTACGTGATAGGTCGAGTCCTTGTCCACCACAGGCAGGTTGGCTCTGAGCGAATACTTCTGCTTGTCCTGAGTCGGCGTGATGTGGAACTCGGTGACGCTGTCCTGAGCTTCCAGAGCCACACTCTTGCCGAAGGTGATGGCGAAGAGCTCCGGAACATTCTTCGTGTTCAGCGTAGCGTCGAAGGTCAGTTTGTAGTGCTTGCCTGCCTCAAACTGGATGTAGGGCGAGACGAGCAGGTCGGCAGCAGCCATGTTGTCGTACTGATAAGTAAGGTACGCGCACGGGCGATCGAGCGGCCACGTCTCGCTGTACATGAAGGAATAGCCGTTGCCGTTGAGGTCGTACGTCTTCCAGAGGTTGAACTGATTCTGGTCGGTGAAGCCGATGGTAGCCGGTATGGTGATGGCGGGGCCTACCATGACGGCAGCCGTCGAGGCTTTCTCGCTGTCGTAACCGCCTGCATGAGCCACCACATCGTAGCTGTAGAAGCCGATGGCAGGTACGGTCTCGTCGCAGAACTCGGTGTCGCTGATGCCCTCAGCCACCTTCACGTTGTCCGGTTGACGCGTAACGTCGTAGGTCAGGTTGTCAACATCAATCCACGACTTGTACTTACCTTCTGTAGGAGCCGACCACGCGATGTTGGCGTTGGCACCATTGGGAGTGGCCACGAGGTTGCTCACTGGCATCGGATCGCCAGGGCCTACGTAGAGCGTCACGCTGGCACGGTCGCCTTGACCCGCACTGTTGAAGCCCGACAGGCGGTAGCTGTAGTTGCCACGCTCAGGAATATCGCTATCCGTCCATGTCTCATGACCGCCAATCTCCGGATTGTTGACGGTGTGAACGAGTTCACCGTTGCGATAGATTTCGATGCGGTCGAGCTCTTCCAGCGTACCACCGCGAGCGTAAGTCTTGGCGGGGTTGTCCCATTCCAGGGTGACGCTCAGTGCGCCGTTCTCACCGCGAGTGGCCGTCAGGTTCTGCGGGGCCTGCGGAGCACTGGCTTCAGCCACGGCAAACTGGATGCAGTTGCCCACGAAGTGGTGGCCGTCGGTATCCTCGATATACGTCACGTCGGCTGTCTGAAGGTCTACCTCGAAGAGGGCATAGCCCGAACCGATGCCGCCATAACCGTCGGGAACATACTGCGTCGGCGGGTACTGATACATATAGAGGTACATCTTCTGATTATCGTTGTCGTAGACGAGGTCGCAGGCTCCCTGATACTGGAAGGCCACCTGACCGTTCGACGGATTGGGACAAGCGTCCTTCATGGCGCCGATATACTCACAGTCGCCCGTCGTGGTGTTGATCTTATACAGACCGCCCCAGTAGCCCACGCCATAGAGGTCGCCGTCGTAGGTCATCGCCATAGCGCTGATGGTGTGCGTGTAGCTCTCGGGATTGACAGCCCACGAAGGCTGCTCGGTGATGTTAAACTCAGCCACGGTGGCCAGTTCGCCTGTGTTCAGGTCTACGGTGAGCAGTTTGCCACCACCGCCCTGGAAGCCGTCGGCGGCATACATCACCTCGTTCTGGAAGTCGTAGGTCCAGCTGGCACACGACGGACCCTGCTGCAGGAAGTCCCAGGAAGTAATCTGCACCGTAGTCTTCTCCTCCAGGTCGTAGTAGTAGATACCGTCCGACTGGTAGCCCTGCGGATTGAGGTGCACCATCGAATAATAATAGCGGTCGCCCACGAGGAAGCCGCCCGAGATCTTGTCGCTGTTGTTCAGCTCTGTGCTCAGAATCATCGGGTTGATACATTCCACGTCGGTGATGCCTTGCGGACTGATGGCGTACTTGTAGATACCGGCATCTTCGCCAGCACTGATCACACCGTACGCCTCACTGCTTTGTGCCATCATCTGTCCCGTCCCCACCAGGAGCAGGGTGAGCAGCGATAGCAGGAAGTTAGTTCTGTACTTCATAAGCTTGTCTTTTTTTATAGGTTAATAAATATCAGAATATCCATTCTTCATTCTCTGTTCTTTATTCTTCATTCAGAAGCATGCCGCAAAGATAAGCCAAAAAAACGGGAAAACCTACGGTGGAATGGGGGTTTTTTCGCGTTGTCAGTTTTTGTCTATACCTTTTTCAGCCCTCGTCAGCGTTTGTCTATAGGATGATGGGGGCGGTGGTGGGTGATGGTGAGCGGATAGAATCCGCTCTGAAAAGACGGGACGGGCAGGTGGGGGATAATAGAGTCCGCTCAGGAAAAGACGGGACGGCAGTGGGGAGGATGTGGGTTTGGGGGGTGATGTGCGGCAGATGGCGATGTCGTTAGCGGCAAACGGCGATGCTACATTAATAAAGTAGTCAGACTACATTAATAAAGTAGTGCGACTACATTAATAAGGTAGTCAGACTACATTATTAACGTAGTGTTGCAATATGCCGCAAATCGCACGATAATCAGGCGCAAATCGCGCAGCAATATGCCGCAAATTGCATCGCGAAGGACCATCGATGATGTTGCGAAAAGCGCCAATGGGGAATCACAATGCTTAATGCTTAATGCTTAATGTTCAAGGTTTTTTCCGTCTGTCAGTTTTTGTCTATATAAGGAAATGTACGCGTAGGCAGTTTTTTTCGTACCTTTGCAGCCGAAAACATTTCTCGTACCCTCGTACCCCCGTACCCTCGTACCCTCGAAGAAAAAAATATATCACCTAAAACATCAACATCATGAAAAGATTTTGTACCATTGCAGCAGCGCTGTTCCTCACAGCAGCATCGCTCACAGCCATGCCCGCCTGGAAGGGAAAGCTGCAGAAAAAACAAAGCGACGGCTCAGTCGTGAACTACCTGCTCCGAGGCGACGAGTGGGGACACTATCTGCTCTCCACCGACGGGCTCCTACTCGAAGAGGATGAGCAAGGCAACCTGAGATATAAGGCTGCCGACGCTCCCATAGCACACAATCCCGCCATGCGGACAGCCGAAGAGACACGCTTCGTAGAGAAACACCGCAGCAATCTCACACCCTCGAAATCATTTCTCGCACCTTCGCACCCCCGCACCCCCGCACCCTCGAAAAACGCTCCCCGAAAAGCAAAAGCTTCCGACTATCAGATAGGATCCTTCCCCACCAAAGGCGACGCCCACGGGCTTATCATCCTCGCCGACTTCTCCGACCAGAAGATGACGTTCTCGCAGGAGTACCACCAGCGCATGATGAACGAAGAGGGCTTTGCCGACTACGACGTGGAGGGCGACATCGGATTCACCGGTTCGGCGCGCGACTACTTCATCGCGCAGTCGATGGGACAGTTTCAGCCAACATTCGATGTGGTGGGACCCGTTCACCTGACGCACAACTACGCCTACTACGGACGCAACGACGGCATCTACAACCAAGACCAGAACGCCGAGGCCATGATTGTCGAGGCCTGCAAACTGGCTGATAGTCAGTTCGACATTGACTTCTCGCAATACGACTACGACCAGGACGGCTACGTCGACATGGTCTACGTCGTCTATGCCGGCTACGGCGAGAATGCAGGTGGCGGTGCCAACACGGTGTGGCCCAAGAAATGGAACCTCAGCAATGCAGGATACAACCTGAAACTCGACAACTGCACCATCGATGTCTTCGCCTGTTCGGCAGAGCTTTTCGGCAACACCGGCGAGCAGACAGCCAGCATCGCACAGTTCTGCCATGAGTTCGGACACGTTCTGGGCTTCGCCGACCACTACAGCACCGTGGACAGCCACCAGTACAACCTCGGGGCCTACGACCTGATGGACTACGGAGCCTACAACAACGATTCGCGCACACCGCCATCCTACAACGCCTTCGAACGCATGAGCGTAGGATGGATGGAGCCCGAAGAGCTCAGCGATGTGGCCGACGGACTGCAGTTAGAGAACATCCTGAAGAGCAACCGCGCCTACCTTCTCTCCACCACAAGGAATACCAACGAGTTCTATCTTCTGGAAAACAGACAGCAGACCGAATGGGATGAGTTCCTGCCAGGCAGCGGACTGATGATAACACACGTCGACTTCGACATGCAGACATGGAACAGCAACGTGGCCAACAACGACCCCAAACACCAGCGGTTCTACCTCGTCTGTGCCGACAACGAACCGGGCTATGACGTGCTCTTGGAAAAGTATTCCGAGCGATACGACCTCTTCCCCTACGACGGCAACGATGCCTTCACTGACGAATCGACACCGCAAGCGAAGCCTTATACCGGCGAGAAGCTTGACAAGTGGATTACCAACATCGCCAATACCGACGGGCTGGTCAGCTTCGACTTCATGAACAACCACCTCAAGGCACCCACACTGCTCAACATCAGCGATATGAGCAACAACCAGTTCACCGCCTTCTGGACCAACAACGACAACCGCACCGAGAGCTATAACATCCGACTGACCCATCTGATGCGCGAACAGGACATCATGACAGCCGTCGATGAAGGCTTCGACCTGATGACGGCCGGATCGAACAACAACGGCGATACGAACGACATCGCTGCGCAGCTCGACCTCTATATGACCTCAAAAGGATGGACAGGAGAGAACATCTTCCAGGCAGGAGGAACCATGCAGATAGGAAAGACCGGCACCGACGGCACCTTGACGTCGCCGAAGCTCAACCTCTCGACCTACAACCGCGACTTCGCCCTGCTGCTCAAGGTGAACTCTATGCAGGGCAAGCAGCCCGCACTCACCGTCACCGCCAACGGCCTGCAGGCCAAGCACCGACTGACCAGCACGCCGCGCATGTACCTCTACCAGTTCAGCGGGGCCGGGCTGACAGCCACCGACATCACCATCTCGGTCAACAAGGAGCGCGCCTTCATCGACTCGCTCATCATCATCCGTGGCGCCGATGCTGCTGCGCTCTATCCCAACGCCAAAGTCGTCGACGTGACGGGCCAGCTGGCATCGACGGTGGATGAGCCTTTCGAACAGCAGTATATCCCGGCAGAGCAGTGGATCGTGGAGAATATCGACGAGAGCCGCTATGTGGTGACCGACCTCACCGAGGGCGAGTGTTACCAGTGGGAAGTGCAGGCCGTGGCAGAAGAGATGACCTCCCGCTATTCTGATGCCTCTCAGATCATTGTTTCACCCGACTATATCCCGACGGCGATTGACGACATCGCCACCCATGATTTGTTCGGGCAGACTTATAATGCGACCGCTTCATCCACCCCCCAGCAAGGTTACGCTGCTATATATAATATAAAAGGTACGCGCGCGAGGGACTTCCGTCAGCCGGGCGTGTACATTGTCAAAGATGCCAGAGGAACACACAAAGTAATCATCAAATAAGTTTTTTTTCTCATAAGCACTATTTGCAAAATCCCCTGCGTCGTGATGACGCAGGGGATTTTCTGTAGGGTGGCGGGACCCCTCCCGGCCTCCCCGAGGGGGAGGAGAAGGTTGATGGTTTATCTCACAATCACCTTCCTGCCGTTCATGATATAGACACCTTTCTTCATCAAGGGTGCGAACGCACTTCCGTAATTATCAATTGTCAATTGTCCATTATCCATTGTAACGTTCCCACGAGACACCATCCGGCCCTGCAGGTCGTACACGGCTCCGCAATTATCCATTGACAATTGTCCATTATCCATTGTCAGTTGACTGATTCCTGTTGCTTCGGGCTTCTCCATCGAGATGGGGCACTTCTCGGCATTGAGGATGGCACCGCTCTTGCTGAGCAGCAGGACGACGAGCTCGGTGTTCTCCTTCACGAGCACCGTCTGGGGCATGTCTATCTCTATCTCGTGGTCGAAGACATCGCCGTCGCTGATGGTCTTGGGGAAGATGTCTGTGATGCCCTTGTAGCCGTCGTTGCCACTATAACCACGGGCTACATCCTGATACCAGATGTCGTCGGCATTGATGATGGAAGGCAGGTTCTCGAAACCATAGCATTCGCCCATCGCTCCGCCGGCATAGCCGTTGATCTGGTCGTAGCCACAATAGTCGTCGAGGATGCCCGTCTCGGCATGCGTGCGGTGGACGTCGTTCTCGATGACGATGTAGGCGAGCTTGAAGTTGGTGTTCTCGAAGTCTTTGGCGAAGGCTACCGTGGTGTTGCCTGTGATGAGGTTGGTCTCGGCATCATAATAGGCACTGAGCGACAGTCCGTAGAAGTTCTCGCCGTTCTTCTTGATGGTGGCAGCCGTCGTGGGGATGTTGCCCGGATCGATGGAATACTGTGCGTTGCGGTTCATCACGCAGTGGGGATAGCCGCTCATGCTATAGCTCGACATCAGCCACTGGCGGTATTCCTCGCCGGGGATGGCCATCGCATCAGGTGTGGTATTCGATACGTCGGCATGTACGGCGATGCCGATGAAGCCCTCGGGGTCGTTCTCGCGCATGTGGTTCATTGCTCCGATGCCTCGCACGCAGTATTGGCACCATGTTCCGGTGACCTCTTCGGCCACTACCTTCCACAGATAGGCCGAGAGCCGTCCGTTCTGTTCGCTCTGGTCGTCGCCAGCCTTGATCCATGCGCGGTAGTCGGCGGTGGCATTCTTCTCGAGATAGGCCGTCTCGCTGAGTGTGAAGGGCACCTGCACACCGGGTTCGAGCGTTCCGTCGAAGGTCTGTTCGATGGTCTTGCCGTTCATCTCGAAACCGATGGTGTAGCCCGTGACGGGTTCGCTGAGCGTAGCGTAAGCCTTTCCGCTGACGGTGATGTCGCCATAGCCGTCGTAGCAGCGGCCGAAGTCGAGCGTCAGTCCTACGGCTGCGGGTATGCCGACGAAGATGTCGTCGACATAGAGGCAGGCCTTGTCTTTCGAGTCGTTGACGAAGGCGATATAGACGGTCTGTCCCACATACTGGGCGAGCGAAATGGTGTGGAGCGTCCATTCGTAGTTCTCGCCTTTGGAGGATGTTGCGAAGAGCGGTGTCTGCTGGTCGAAGTCGTCGGGCATGATGTAGTCGCGGCCGGTACTCTCATCGGGGAAGTGTCCCACATACACCTTGTAGCCGTCGCGCCATTCTTTGTCGCGTGTCCGTGCGCGCCAGATGATTTTTGCCTCTGAGTCTTTGACCTCGATGGGAGGCAATACCATCCAGTCGTTGGAGGTGCCGGCAGTCTTGTACCATGAGGTGGAGCATGCTGCGGGGTTGTTGTCTTTCCCCTCATTGGTGACGATCCATGCTGTGCCGACGGCGAAACCGAGGTTGGCCATGTCGGTGGAGGGTTGGTTTTCGTCGATGTCCCAGTTTTGGAACGAGTCGGGCATTCCCTCGTCGAACGAAGTGGCGAAATAGGTTGTCTGGGCTTGCACCGAAGTTGTTGCGAGGAGTGCAGCCGTGAAAAGAGAAGATAGATGTTTAAACATAATCGTAAGGTTTTTAATGAATA
Organism: Prevotella sp.; assembly: GCA_017635615.1. GTDB lineage: Bacteria > Bacteroidota > Bacteroidia > Bacteroidales > Bacteroidaceae > Prevotella. The sequence continues at coordinate 10 of JAGBLC010000051.1, read as the reverse complement.
AATGCTGTTG
>JAGBLC010000050.1 GCA_017635615.1 Prevotella sp. | reverse complement strand
TCCATTCATCAAAGGTATCTGGCCTCCATCTGGCAGGTCTATATTTTTAATAATGATGCCTAATTTTCCTTTTGTTCCAAACGCAGAGGATTTCTTTGCCACATAGACGGTTCCCTTTACTGGTGTACCGTTGGGAATAACAACAATACCATCTGAAAAAATATCTTGAGCCACTTTGAAAGCGACCTGGTCTCCAACGTTGAGGTCTCTTGCCTTTACAGGTTTGACAATTTGAATTGGTACAGAAATACCCTTTTTAAGAACGACCCTTTTTGGACTATTAGAAACGACCGCATCGGGACTATCCTTAGCTTTTATATCCAAACAAGTTTTCCGGGCTTCTTGGCTAAGCGCGAAATAATAGCTAATGCTCTTGCGACTCGGATTCCTCCCCGATTCGAGTGCTAATATACAACAAATCAATGAAATCACCAAACAAAAAGACAAAAAAATGTGTTTTTCCTAATGCGGAGGAAAAAAGCCACTGGGCGCGATGGGCACAGCGGCTATAGATTGAAGAAATACGGTTTTCAAGATGGAGCTAACGGCCAGTTTCCTTATGCTCGGTATGTTCCATCCAGACTTCTTCTGCCAGATATTTGTCGCTACGGCAATGCAGATCTGCCACACCTTCTTCTATGAGATTCGCAGTTTCTGAATTGTAATAAATATCAGTAGCCTCTTCAAGTGGGATGTGAAAAATCTCACTCATGCAGATGATGATTCTCGCACATTGGGCACTTCTCAATATTTGCCTGCTTTCTTCACTCATAGTTGTTTACTCTCAATAAAGGTTAGACACTCTTGCAACATTCGGTCAGAACGAATACAATACTGTATGTTAGGCTCTTCGAATCGGAGTAATCCAAGAGTCTCGTCTTGAGAAATCTCGCCTGCGAAATATCTGTCAAGCGTAATGATTACCCTGTCATTAGCTATTCCTCCTATAACCATATCATATTGGGCAGTATCCTGCCCTTCGCGACACTGTGCCACGAAGTCGAGCCACAGATTATCGTAGCATTCAAAACGTCTGATGTTCCACAAGTTTTCATCCCAGGATAATTCGTAAGTGTTTAGCCATGCTTGCTGACCTCTCCTTTTGAACCGTTGAGCGTATTTTATTGCTTGCTCATGCAGCGTGGTGAGGTAGAAACCACGTCCAAAATCCAAGTATTTGCGCTAGTGTTACACATCTGGGTGTTCTACGATAACGTTAGACGAATGATATACTTTCATGGTGCCAAAACTCCTTTCTCTTTCATATAATCAGTCAAGTCTTCCATCAGATATCTCGAGCTGAATGTATGCAGCACATCGTAGGATGGAACAATATAGTCAAACAATATACCCGAATCTTTGAGTCGCTTATAAACTTCTTGCTGGGGTAATTTCAGTAAAAGCGAGAGTCTGCTTATGCAGAATGTCACGAACTCCAAAGTCTTTTTATCCATAATCAACAGTGAGATTTACTGTGCAAATATACAACAAATCTGTGGATGTGCCAAGGAAAAAGACAAAAAAGTGATGGTTTTTCTTTCTGCGAGAAAGTTATGCAGGAAGTACATATAGCTGTTTTTTGTCTTTTTATTTGGTCAATTCAAGGAAAATACATAACTTTGCAAGTGAAAACAAGTAAGAAAGGAACTATCATGCAAGATAAAGAACAATATGTAAGATTCGACTGGGCCATGAAGCGGCTGTTGCGCGACAAGGCCAACTATGTGGTGCTGGAAGGACTCATCACGACGCTGTTAGGCAAGAAAATCACTATTAAGAAACTGCTTGAGAGCGAAAGCAATCAGGAGAACGATAACGACAAGCAAAACCGCGTTGACCTGTTGGCAGAGGACGAACAGGGCGCACTTTACCTCATGGAGGTGCAGAATGAGACAGAGGTGGCCTACTTCCAACGTATGCTCTTCGGGGCCTCTAAGCTCGTGACGGAGTATATCAACCGCGGACAAGGTTACGAGAATATCCGGAAAGTGTACAGCATCAACATTGTCTACTTCAACTTAGGACAAGGCAAAGACTATGTCTACCACGGGAAGACCGAATTCAGAGGGCTGCACGACAACGACATATTGGAACTGTCGCCATTCCAAAGGCAGAAGTTTGAGGTGGATGCTGTCAGCGACCTTTACCCTGAGTATTACATCCTGAAAGCCAACGACTTCAACAAATGGTCGAAAGAGCCATTGGAGCAGTGGATCTACGTGCTATGCACCGGCGACATTCCCGACGATGCCAATGCTCCTGGACTCAGCGAGGCCCGCGAGAAGCTGCGCATTGCCCACATGACGAAATCGGAGCTCAACTCCTACTATCGCCACCTTGACAACGTAGTCATCCTGCGTGACAATATTGATACTGCAAGAGCCGAAGGTAAAGCTGAGGGAAGAGCTGAAGGGAGAGCCGAAGGTAAAGCTGAAGGGAGAGCCGAAGGAAGAGTGGAGGGAAGAGCCGAGGGAAGAGCCGAGGGAAGAGCCGAGGGAAGAGCCGAAGGAAGAGCGGAAGGCGAGAGAGAGGCGATGATCAAGAATGCAAGAAAGATGAAAGCCCTGGGGGCTGACGTTGCCTTTATCACATCCGTCACAGGCCTGTCTGAAGCAGAAATCCAACTACTGTAACAAGTAAAACGATTAAGAAACAACAAGAATAACGCTTATAAAGACATAAAGAGGTAATATACACATCATGAAAAACTTGGAAACAAGGCGGAGCATCCGCAAATATGCTGACAGGGAAGTAAGCGACGAACTCCTGAACAACCTTCTGGAGCAAGCCCTGCGCACGCAGACAATGGGCAACCTGCAACTATACAGCGTCATCGTGACGCGCGATAAAGAAAAGAAGCACCAGCTGGCACCGGCACACTTCAACCAGCCAATGGTGACAGGAGCTCCCGTTGTGCTGACCTTCTGTGCCGACTTCCGGCGCACCACGCAGTGGGCCCGCTGCCGAAAGGCCGACCCAGGCTACGACAACTTCCTCTCTTTTATCAATGCCGCCACCGATGCCCTGCTCTATGCACAGACCTTCTGCTGCCTGGCCGACGAGGCAGGCTTGGGCTATTGCTATCTCGGTACAACGGTATACCAGCCGATGAGTATCATCGAGACACTTCGGCTGCCGCAGCTCGTCATGCCTGTAGCTACCATCACACTCGGTTGGCCTGATGAGTGCCCAGCCCTGTCGGACCGCTTGCCTTTGGACGCCATTGTCCATCAAGAAACCTATCGCGACTATACCCCTGAGCGCATCGACCAGTTCTATACGCCCAAGGAACAGTTGCCCGAGAATCAAGAGTTTGTACGCATCAACCAGAAGGAGACACTCGCCCAGGTGTTCACCGACATACGCTATACGCGGCACGACAACGAAGCTCTCTCTGCCACGCTTCTCGACGCGTTGCGGCATCAGGGATTCCTCGCATAAGTGCTTCACAAAGCCACAAACCCGTAAAAAAAGCATAACACTATGATTGAACTAAAGAAAGAAGAACTGATGAAAAACCGTGGCTATATTGCCACGCTCGGAGCTGGTTACCACTTGCTGGCCGACAACTTCAAGGCGATTTTCCGCCAGACGTGGATCTACGTCCTGCTTTTTGCCCTCGCTATGGGCGGGTGGACAATCATCGCGGGAGACATGAGAGAAGACACGCCACCGCTGTTAGGCCTTGCCATAATTGCATTGTTCGTTATCATAACAGCAACGGACATCCTCTTGTATGCCAAGGTGTGCACAATGCTTAACGAACAGTCGATGAAGTGGAACATCGGCCGTGTCACCAAGGTGATACTTTTCTGGTTTGCCTTAGCTGTTGTTATCGGCCTCATCTTCGTCGGCTGGATACTCGTAATGGGGCTCGGACAGGGAGCTGTCGATCCTGCCACAATGACAGACGCCACAACGAAGCCTGCCGACCAGAGCGTTGCTCTATTAAAGATATTCGGGATGATAGCCGTCTTGACGGTCATCGTTATGATTTTTATTCTTCCCTTCCTCTATCCGCTGCCGAAATACCTGATGGAACCCGACAAGAAACTCTTCTCCACCATGTTCGGCTGCTACGGACGCGGCCTGCGCTACTGGGGCTATATCTTCGTGTGCATATTGCTGTTGAGCCTCTGCATCGGTATCGCCTCGCTGGTCTTTTGCTTGCCGATGTACGTTGTCCAGACTGTACAGAACCTCAATCAGACAGGCATCCTCGGTGGCGACGAGAGCGGATTGCCAGGATGGTTCGGCTGGTTGAACTTCGGTGTTTCTACGGCCACCTATTTTGTCTATGGTTTTATCTCGTTGATTGAGTTCTTCGTAGCTTATTATATCTACGGAAGTATTGAGACGCGTATTCGCGAACGGCAGAAGCTTACCATGCCAACAGAATTGTAACACACGGTCAATGTCATATCACAAATGCCGCATTTGCATCAGACAAATGCGGCATTTACGTTTCGTAAACCTATTGTTTGCGTATGGAAAACGGGGTGCTTACCTCAGCTGCTCAAGCACTTCGAGCAGCAAGCGCTCCATCACCAGATAACCTGCAGCATTGGGATGGATGCCCGGACGGTCGGTGGCGTAGGCAGGATTCATCTCCTTGCCGTCGGCAGAGAGCATGGCCGAGAAATAGTCGATGTATGGAATGCGCTTCTCTTTTGCCCAAGCTCTCACACGGCCATTCAGGCTTTTCACCTTCTGCATGGCGTCGGTCACCTCAGGTCGCCAGCCGAATCCGCCTGCCGGCAAACAGCTGGCCAAGACGACTTTGATACCATTGGCCTGCGCAATGTCTGCCATCGAACAGACATTGTCAAAGGTCTGCTCCTCATCGTAGGGCCCCGTGTTCAGGGCGATGTCGTTGGTGCCATAATTGATGACGACAACAGCGGGGTGCAGACTGACAACATCTTGACGAAAACGCAACAGAAACTGGTAGGATGTCTGCCCACTGATGCCCCTTCCGATGATGTTGGGATGCTCACGGAAGAACTCCGGTCGAGTCTGTGGCCAGTTGTCGGTGATGGAGTTGCCCATCAGAACAACGCGCCACTCGCCTTCTTTCGGTTCGGCGAGCTGCTCGTTGGCACTGGCATAGCGTGCAAAGTTGGCGAAGCTGTCGTGAGTCTGCGCATTCGATTGTAACGTTGTGGCCATCATCAGGAATGCCATTGTCAGTTTTTTGATTTGTTTCATTTCCGTTTGTTGTTTAGTTGTTCTTAAAGCGGTGGTGCTTCTTGGCTTTACGCGGTTCTACCATCTGGTAGGTGGGAGTAGAGCTTGAGGCCGAGCTGCGGAAGGGCACGCCACGATACAGGGCATAGCGTTCGCGGATTTTCTCCACATACTCGACCGTTTCGTTGGCACGCATATAGCCATAACGAACCACCGGGTCGTTGTAGCCTGCCGGTTCGCGCAGCAACATCATGTTGCGCGCCACATCGGCCCATCGCTGCGGGTTGCCTCCATGCTTTCGTGTCAGGGCCATAGCGTCGCGCACGTGGTTGGCGCCACCGTTGTAGGCAGCCAGCACGAAGTTCTGCCGCTCGCTGACATTGCTGATGTCGCGGAAGGTTGCCATCAGCTCCTGCAGGTATTTCGCTGCAGCGGCGATATTGGGTTCTGGCGAGTGTATCTTGTCCATCGACAGCCCTAAATGAGCTGCCGTCCCGGGCATAATCTGCATCAGTCCGCGTGCTCCTGCCCATGAGCGTGCATTGGGGTCGAAACAGCTTTCCTGATAACATTGTGCCGCCATCAGTCTCCAGTCCCACCGTGCCTGTGGGGCATATTTCTGGAACAGAGGGTCGTATTTCGAGATTTGTCCTGTCTGTCGGTTGAGGAAGGGTGAGAACACACGCCGATGCACACGCTTCTGGGTGAGCAGCTGATGTTCTTCCTGCTTGACGCTGGCCAGCATGCTGGGCTCGAACCATTTGTCGAGGGCTTGCGCCAGTTCGGTATTGTGCGGCTGGACAGCCCAACCGGCAGTCTTCAGCGAGTCGGAGGCCATGCCGCAGAAGCGCAGCGAGTCGGTCCCGGGGTATTTCTTTGGCAAGGGGAAGGCGATGATGTCTGCCTCGCCCTGCTCCAGTCGGCGTATCATCTCTGCCGTGTCCTTACACAATTCGACGCGTAGCGACACTCCGATGCTCTGCGCAAACTTCTCGCAAAGCAAGAATTGCGCGCCCATACCGCGGCCATGATAGTCGTAATAGGTCTCCGGTCCGGGCAGGGTGAGCATGATCATCTCGCCGCCTGTGACGATATCCTTCAGCGTGAAGTTGTCCGACTCGGGCAGGCTGTCCGTCTGTATCTCGCCCCACGGGGTTACGATACGGCTGTTGTCTTGTTTCTCCCGACAAGCCGTCAGGAGAAACAAGACAACACCTATTACTATATAAGCACGCAAATTCAATTATCAATTCTCAATTGTCAATTGTCAATTCTCCCACGTGGGCACCTCAAAGCGCGAGCCTGTCTGCTCGATGAGCATTTCCTTGGTCTTCTCGGGGAAACCTACTCGTGTGACACGGGCTCCCAATCCCTCGGGAGTTGTTAGGAACTTTCCGTCTTTCTCGGGCTTCACGGCCATGTCGTTGTATTTCACCACGAGATACCATCCCAGCTGCTTCCAGCGCTCGAGCATCTGCTGTGCCTTGTCGACGCTGTAGTTGGTCAGGTATTCTACACCGCGAGCCTGGTCGCTCATGAGAAGGTCCACGGCTTCTTTCTCGATGTTGGGCTGCAGACGGAAATACGACTGCTCCAAAGAGTCGCGCACCTCTTTCAGCGACGGGAACATCTGGCTGTAGCGCGGATAGACCATGTTGGCCACCCAGTTGCACACCCAGAAAGCGTTCTTGTCGGAGAAGGTCACGGCATTGGCTCCCGGTGTGTGGTAGCATTCGGGCTGGCGTGTGGCACAGCAGTACACCGGCGTGTAGGCCACCATGTTGCCATCGTCGTTGCCAAACCAGATGATGCCCCCCACCTCGCGCGGCATCCATGAGCGCAACTGGCAGACATACGAGAAGGCTGTCTGCTGTGTCGATGTGGGACGCTCATTGAAATACTTCTTGCCTTTGTGCTCAAACTGCAGCGGTGTCGGACGGTAAGGCATCTCCCAGATGCCCTGTCCCAGGTCTTTGTCAAGAGCGAAGGGGGTTCCCTCGTAGTGGTCGCGCATGCAGGCTTGTACATCCTGCAGCGACACCTTGCGGTTGGGAACGATCCAGAGGGGCATGGGCTCAGCATCCTTCTTAATGCCGGCGGCGAAGTCGAGCCACGGCGACATATCGTAGAAGTGGTTGAAGAAGCTCCACACACGGGCCTCGCAGGCACGTCGGCCGCCAAAGTCGGGAGCGGCGAAGACGTCGCAGAAGGAGAAGTCTTGATCTTTTCCTGTGAACCACCCCATCTCGCGGGCATACTTGATCATCGTCTTCGAGAACATCACGTTCTGCTTGTCCTTCTGGTTGAACGTGCGTATGCGGCTCTGGTTGGCATGGGCGCAGATGGCATCATCGGGAATACGGAGGGCCACCCAGACAACATTCTTCGAACCGGGTCCGCGACCCATCATCTCCATGATCCACGCCTCGTTGGGATCGCAGATGGTGAAGGTCTCACCTTCCGAGCAGTAGCCGTAGGTCTCAACGAGCGAAGTCATCACCCGGATAGCCTCGCGGGCCGTCTTGGCACGCTGCAGACCGAGGTACATCAGCGAACCGTAGTCGATGATACCCGTCGTGTCGACCATCTCTTCGCGTCCGCCGAAGGTCGTCTCGCCGATGCTCACCTGATACTCGTTGATGTTGCCGATGACGTTGTACGTCACGGGAGCCTCCGGAATCCATCCGTGACACTTCGCTGTGTCGTAGTCGTAGATCCAGCGCTTCTCATCCTTGGCATGCGTGCCGGCAGGATAGTGGCACAAGCCAGTGAAGAGGCCGTAGTCGTCGGCATTGTAGGAACAGAACACACTTCCATCAGTGCTGGCATTCTTGCCCACGATGAAGTTGGTACAAGCTGCGGCGTAGACAGCGACGCCGAGCAAAGCCATTGTCAAAATACGTTTTTTCATGATGAATCTATTATTTAATCGTCTGCAAAGGTAAAAACAAAAAACGACATGACAAAATAATTCTATTTTTTTGGTTCTATTATTTGGCATATTCGCATCTTTTTACTAATTTTGCACCCATCCATATAGGTATTACACCTTTTTAAGGTGTTCATAAACAGGTTAATGACAATGAAAATCGAATATTCGAAACCTCAAACATGGATTGTTGAGGTACAAGGAAGGCTGCATCTGCTTGCGGGAAGTAACGAGAACGGACTGAAAGTGACCATTTCCGGTTATGATGAAGCCGAAGAATACGAGGGATTCTCACAAGGCGAATAGTAACAACAACTATGAAAATGAAAACGAATATAAACATGCAAACAGGCATTGTCTGGATGGCATGCCTGATGTTGGGCGTAGCGATGGCCGCCTGCTCGTCGGATGCCGATGAGCCAGAAAATAACGACGGCAGGAAGTTGCGCCAACTGACCATCACCGACGTTCCCATGACACGCGCCACACTCACCGACAACGACAAGACGTTGGGCGCCAGCTGGGAAGCAGGCGACAAGGCTACATACTTTAACCTAAGTAGCTTTACTTCAACTAATATAGACAGCGATGTGCTTACCGCGTCTTCAACTTCAGAAACGACAATATTTACCGGCACTGTCAGATGTAATGACAATGATCAGATAGCACTAATATATCCCAAAACACAACTTGTAACGACAGGAAATGATAGAGGAAAATTCTCCATCAACTTAGCTGATCAGAAAGGCACGCTCAGCGACATTGCCGAACATTTTCATTATTTATCTGGTGTAGCACAAGTAACCACCGTTACGTCGACTACAGCCAATGCCGCAATTTCTTCCATGGAGCCACTATTGGCCGTAGCGAAATTCGTGTTTAAGGATGCAAATAATAATGCTGAGATTCCCGTGAAGACACTGAAAATAAGCTATGCCAACGAGTATGGCACAAGAGGCTATCCGACTACAGTTGTTTTTAATCCCAGTCCTGGAGAAATCAATCTACCCAGTCCAGAGCAATGGGAAGAGCAGACGCTCACCGTCGACCTCGACACGGAGACCTCCGATGGTGTCTACGTGGCCTTGTTACCTTGTGGCAACGAACAATTCAACGAACAGTTCTTCTTCTCTGTCACCGGCAGCAACGGCACATACACCGGCACGGCCTCTGCCAAGCTGGCGGCAGGGAAATACTATCCCGTAACCCTGAAACTAAACAAAGCAAACTAAACATCTTACGATATGAAAACGAATCGACTGATCCGTATGTTGGCCGCAGCGATGATGCTCATCATGGCCAATACGATGTCTGTTTTGGCATACAACAGCAACTGGAAGTACTCCACCGAAGCGAAGGACGACGGGCAGCAGTCTGACGGCGGCAACTATACTTTCCGCTACCAGAGTGACGACACGAAGGGTAACTTCATGGGCTTCAAGACCTACTATATGTTCGATGCCAGCAAGTGCATGTTCAAGTGGAACTGGGACATCAAGGTGAACTATGGCAATGTGGACGACTCCAACACCACCAAGGTGTATGTAACCATCGAATTTGAAGACGGCTCTAGATCGAACATCGCCGAAGCAACCTTTGTGGGCTATCAAGAGCCCATAGTAGTGCACACATCTAACTATCGGCCTCTCAATTTCAAAAAGGTCAGTAATACGGGCGAGTTTAAATATATGTTCACGCTGGAATATCAGCCTACGCTCTACGACCTGCAAGATGGTGTCAAACGCATCTACATACAATGCCGCACCACATGGAAAGGTGGCAATGAGGTGCGCAACTTCCAGTATGAGCGCGACCTTGACATCTCATCGTTCAAGAGCATGGTGCCCTCCTACAGCTGCGGGCTCGACGGCGAGGGCAACTACAAGTTCAACGTATCGGGGACACCCTCGTTTAATGGGAATGCCTATTTCGTCGAAAAGTATTTCAAGGGGAAAGTGAGCTATGGCTCCAGCATCTTCCAAAATGAGACGATGCGTTACAAACTGACCGAAGAAACCCGTACGGGAGGCGAAGACAATGCGGCCAACTATACCGTCACCGTGCCGGTGAAGTCGTACACGGTGCCTGTCCGCATCTCACAGCTCGACTACACAGTCAGTGCGAGGTGTTTACAAACTCTTGATTACACACTTCCCACCGCTACCGGCGATGCCTACAACGAGGGCATCCTGTTCAAGCCCTTTACCCGCGTCGACAAGATGACCGTAGAGTTCGACAAGTGGAAGAAGAAGAACGTCATCCAATGGACGCGCAACCAACAGGTAGACGACTATGTAGGCAGGAACAAGGTTTCGGTAGAATGTCGCACCGACGGCACATGGTACGTCTTGCGCTACGAGAAGGGGGCGTCGCCCTCCGACTATGAGACCATCAAGACCCTACGCGGCAGCACCACCAACCTGAAGGTGGAAGATGCCGATATCAGCTACGACAAGGAGTATGTCTATCGCGTGGTGTTCCTGCCCGACCTGCTGGCGGATAACTACCAGGACAGACTGACAAACCTGCCCGGCGAGGGAACGACCCACACGGTGTACGACCTGTGGGAGGAGGCTACGGTGAGCACGCTGATGGAGGTACCCATCAAGCTGGCGCAAGACCGCAGCGACGACACGGGCATCCATCTTACGTGGGACTACAACGTGCAGACCTCCGGTTGTGAGTGGCGCATCGACAAGCACCGCCTGGGAGAGACCACCTGGACAACCTTGACAACGCTGCCCGTCGACACGCGTCAGAGCACCGCATCCTATCTCGAAGAGGGTGGCTCAGTGTGCGACCTGTTTGTCTATCGCGTCATGACCAAGATCAACGACAAGGAGCTCTACAGCGACACGCTCGTATGCAACCTGCCTGCCGGAGCCTACATCAGCGAGGTGACAGCATCGACGGGCACGGAGACGAGCTCGGTCATCGTCAAGTGGAAGGTGGCTCGTCCGGGCGACGACGACATCAAGTTCCGCATCCTGCGCCGTCCTATCGGCTCCGACGAGTGGACGCTGCTCGACGACACCCAGCATGGGCATGCCTCGGAATATACCTATATAGATTCGCGTGTGATGGCGGGCTCGTATTACGAATACAGCATCGAAGCCTACGGAGCGAAGTGCGACGAGCAGCTCGTGCAGACCGACCGCCGTGTGGCTCCAGGATTTTCGCAGGCACGAGGCACCATTACGGGCCATATCTCCTACGGCACAGGCACGGCTGTAGCCGGTGCCAGGGTCAATCTGGTGAAGTCGTCGGCCGATGAGAGCACCGACCAGCCGCAGTTCCTCTCGCGATATATCGACGGCGAGGGCAAGGGCTTGCAATGGACCGTGGCCGAAGGGAAATATCCCAGCGCCCTGAACGGCCAGTCGGGGCTGACGCTGCAGCTGTGGGCCCGTCCCAACACAACCAACGACACCTTGCCGCCGATGCAGTCGCTCTGCAATCTGTCGGGTGCCCTCGAGCTGGGCATCAACCGCGCTGACGATGGCACGCATCATCTCTATGCCATCGACAAGTCGGCCGGCGGACAGACGGTGAAAGAGTTCAGCAACCTGACCTTCGCCTCGGGCGACTTCACCCATATCGCAGCTTCCTATGCCCGCGGCAAGTGGACCTTCTATGTTGGCAGCGACTCGCTCCAGCGCGATTCGATGACCGTTGCCAGCACCGAGTGGGATGCCCGCATCAGGGTGGAAGACACCCCGACGCTGGGCCTTGGCGGCAGCAGCTATACCAAGGGTGCCGCTTATACTGGCTATGTCGACGACATCCGTCTGTGGAACCGCGCTCTCACCCAGAATGAGATCAACGCCAACTACACGCGCATCCTGGGCGGAACGGAGAACGGACTGCTCCTCTACTGGCCGCTCGACGAAGGACTGGGCGTCAAGGACTACGTCTTCGACGTGGCCTACATCGACGGGCAGTATCAGCTCAACCACCCCACCGTGGGTGTCAATGCGCTGCCTTCGGCCATCGTACCGTCGGCCCGACTGCTGGGGCTCTACGGCCTTACCGACAGCGAGGGCGACTATATCATCAGGGGTATCCCCTTCCAGCAGGGCGGCACCAACTACAAGCTGGCTCCCGAACTGGGCATCCACGAGTTTTCGCCCAACACACGCTCGATGTTCATCAGCCCCACCAGCCTGACGGCCAACAACATCGACTTCGAGGACGTGTCGTCGTTCCCCATGAGCGGCTACATCTACTATGCCGGCACCAACATCCCTGCTGAGGGCATCATGTTCTATGTCGATGGCGACTTGCTCTCTGGTGGCGGTGAAATCAAGAAGACCGACAGCAACGGCTATTACGAGATATCCGTACCTATCGGCAAGCACTATGTCGAAGCTAAGCTCGAAGGCCACAAGATGGTCGATGGCGGACGATTCCCCACCAAGGGCACGTTCGACTTCAACCAGCGCATGCAGTACAACTTTGCCGACTCTACGCTGGTCAACTTCGTGGGTCGTGTCAGCGGCGGACTCCGCAACGACACGCTGGCAGTGGGCTTCGGAGCGTCGAACAACAACATCGGCGTGGCCACCATCATGCTGAAGCTCAACAACGAGTCGTTCTCGTTCAACTGTCAGAGCGACTATATCAGCGACGCCACCGAACAGCGTCCGTGGGAGAGCGACACGACGAGCATCAACAGCCATGCCTGGACGGGTATCGGCAGCGACTCGAAGTATATCTACATCAAGACCGACAGCTTGACGGGTGAGTTCTCGGCCAAGCTGCCACCGCTGAAATACATCACCAAGAGCATCCGCGTGGACAACAACCCCGATGTAGAGTTCACCTCGCTGCCCGAGATTGACCTCACGGCGGTACAGTCACAGTATACCGACTCTATCATGGGCGACGACGGAAAGATAAAGCGCTACAAATATGGCAAGAAGATGATACGCACCCACTTTGCCGAGCCGCAGATAGATGTCGTACAGCTGCCTTTGGCCGATGGGGGCAACGCCTATGGCGAACAGGAGATACGCGACTATCCCATCAATGCCGACGAGACGGTCAACATCACCAACATCTGGACGCAGGCAGCCGACGGCTCCGTCAGCTATACCTACGGCTATCCCATCTTCGCCCAGCTCAACAACTATAAATTCAGGCTGCACGGCTACGAGACATACACCAACTACGACAGTGGCAAGGCCGTCGTCGAAACCATCCCGATGAACGACCAGAAGCTCACCATCGGCAACGAGATGAGCGACAACCAGGCCGTCGTCAACCGCATCGACGAAGGCACGGAGACCGACCTTCAGGTGGGCGACATCGTACAGCTGAAGTCCGACGAGGTGCTGCTCGATGCCGAGGGCTATGCCACCATCTCATGGAAGGCCGGACTGCCCAACATCGTGGCACCCTACACCCGACAGTTCCACGTCAGCTTCGAGCGCGCCAACCGCAACTATGCCCTGACCCCCATCGAGGGCATCGTGCTGGGATCGCTGCCGATGGGCAACAACTTCGTCACCAAGGGTCCCGACGTGCCGCTGATGATCCTGCGCGACCCGCCCGGAGCCAAGTCGAAGACCACGTGGAAGACCGGCCACGTCAGGACGAAGACCCGCACACGCTCCACTGGCTGGATTGACGACACAAAGTTATCGTTCGAAAATATCTTTGGCACAGAAATTGCGGCCGCTAACGGCATTGGCTACGCCCTTCTCACCGTGTCGAGCATTACATCGATGAACCATCAAGTGATCAACTATACCCACAACCTGGGCCAGACACACGATCAGACATGGTCGGTCACCAACACGGAAAGCGTCTCCACAAGCTCCGACTCGTTCCACGTCGGCTCGAAGGGCGATGTCTTCATCGGCGTTTCGAAAAACATCCTGATGGGCGACTGCCGCAAGGTGGGATTCTTCCGCGACGGCAATGGCTTCAGGCTCGACATGCGCGACAGCAAGTGTCTGTCCGACTCCGTCAGGACTACCTTTATGTACAGCACCTACGAGCTTGAGACGGTGACCATCCCGAAGTGGGAGGAGCTGCGCGACTCGATGTTCACGCGGAAGGCTACGCAGGCCGAATGTGAAGCCTATCAGCCTGGACCCAACGAGAACGTCTACCTGACATGGGAAGACAAGACGGCCAAAGACTACGGCAAGGAAGGCCACTACGTCTGGAAGACGGGCAGCAACGTCACGGCACAGAACGAAGTACACTGGTACAACCAGCAGATTGATGCATGGCGCCGGCTGCTGGCACAGAACGAGCGAGACAAGGTGCTGGCCATCGAAGACGTCATGAACCGCCACTGGAGGAAAAACATCTCCTTCGACGGCGGAACGGGCTATTCCTATAGCACGCGCCGAGACACCACCGAAGTATGGAAAGACTTCTATTCCGGCACGACGACATTCACCATCGACTACTCTCAGGTGCTTCGCGTCAAGGCAGGAGGCACTTTTGGCACGAACGTGACGATCTCTGAAAATACTGGTGTAAAGTGGGACAACTCCGGCTCCGACTACGACGACAACACCAAGGACTATGCCGAGTTCGACTACGACTTCAACGACGGCAACCCCGACACCCAGTTCTCGGTAGACATCTATCAGTCGCCCGCAGGATTCAGCGACATCTTCCGGATCTTCGGCGGACAGAGCTACAATCCCTACGAGCCCGAAGAGAAGACGCAGTATTACGAAGAGGGCAAGCACACGCTCAGCAACGGCACCGTACAGATGGAGCAGCCCTACCTGGGCATCAGCACCGGCGGGCAGAATGCGGCCAAGGAGGCCAATATCACCGACATACCGTCGGGACAGGAGGCCAACCTCACGCTCCACTGTTCCAACATGGCCAACGTCCACCAGGGCCTCGACTTCATGTACGACCTTGTCGTCATGGAGCAAACCAACACCAACGGACTGCAGATACTCATGGACGGCGTACCCATCAACGGACGCTCCATCCGCATACCGCAGGGCGAGACCGTCACCAAGCAGATTACCATCCGGCAGACCGACCAGAGCATCCTCAGCTACGAGGGCATCAAGCTGCGTTTCTGCTCGCGCTATCAGGCACCCGTCATCTACGACGAAGTGACGATCAACGCCCACTTCATCCCCTCGTCGTCGCCCATCGACCTCGTCGTCAGCGAGCCGGTGCTCAACATCGAGACGCTCGCCCTCAACGAAGGCAAGCTCGAGATGAAGCTCGCCAACTTCAACCGTCAGTACAAGAATCTGAAGTACGTTGGCTTGCAGTATCGCTACGAGGGCAACACCCAGTGGAACACCATCCACACCTACTTCCTCAACAAGGCCGACTCTGTCGAGAACTACACCCTGCTGCCCGAATCGAGTTCTGTCCTCTTCACCTACGACATGAGCGACGATAACTTCTTCCCGCAGGGCAACTACACCTTCCGGGCCTTCACAACAACACCCTACGGCACCAGCCCCGACGATGCCGCCACCGTCTACAGCCAGGAGGTAAGCGTCGTCAAGGACAACGTACGCCCGCAGAACATCACGACGCCTGCTCCGGCCAACGGCATCCTGCGCTATGGCGACGACATCGCCATCGAGTTCAACGAAGACATCGTGCCGGGCTATGTCAGCGACAAGAACATCATCGTCACGGCCAAGCTCAACAACCAGCCCGTCAACCACGACGTGGCCCTCGAGCTCTTGCCCTACGGCTCATCCTACAACACCGTCAACCCCATCTTCCTCCGGGGCCACTTCTCCATGGACTTCTGGATCAAGTGGACGCAAGACGGAGCCATCATGCGGCTGGGCAAGAGCCAGATGATGATGAGGATGAGCATCAACAAGAACGGACAGCTGTGTCTTGCTCTCATGGGTACCGACTATGTCAGCAACGCCGCGCTGCCGAGAGACACGTGGACCTACATCGCCGTCAGCTACAATGCCGACGACATGACTTTCTCGGCACTGGCTCAATACGACGATGTCTCTGTGCAGCTCTTCGAGCACGAGCCCGTCACCTTCTCGGCCGAGACAAACATCAACTATGCCGACGACAACCATCTCTACCTCGGCTGTGGCATCACAGCGGCCATCCACGACCTGGCATTCTACAGCATCTACCGCGACGTCCACGAGGCAGCCGCCACGAGGTATGTATCGAAAGACCAGTACGTCTATGGACTCCTCAACTACTGGCCCATGAACGAAGGCCACGGCACCATAGCAGCCGACATGCGCCACACGCACGACTTCGAGGTGGCTGCACGCTGGATGCTCGCCAACACCAACTACAGCTACTATATGGAGAGAGACGACGAGCTCTCCGTCGACATCTCGCGCATCAACACCTCGGCCGGCGACAGCTACGCCATCGAACTGTGGGCCGCCACCTACAGCAACAACGCCAACAGCGTGCTCTTCGAGACGGGCACCAAGCCGTCCAACAAGCTCTCGCTGCACTACGACGACGAGATGAACCTCGTGCTCGACTACGGCAGCAAGTCGCAAGTCGTCGCCAGCTATGCCGACTTCCCCGCAAGCGAGACGTGGCACCACCTGGCACTCAACGTCGTGCGCGGGCAGGCTGCCAGCTTCTACTACAACGGACAGCGCACAGCCGTCATCGCCGAACTCGACGTCCCCATGCTCGAAGGGGCGACGATGAAGGTCGGCACAGGCCACTACGGCCGCATCGACGAGCTGCGCATCTGGAATGCCGCACTCACCGAGAGCCGCCTGCTGGCCAATATGTACAACAACATCGACACCGCCGACGTCTATTCGCGCGGACTCGTGGCCTACTATCCCTTCGAGAAGCTCCAGACGGTCGACGGCGTGCCCACCTACGTCGGCACCCTCGAGGATATGGCCCCCGCCAACACCTCTCGCACCCCCGCATCCTCGCGCCTTCGCACCCTCGAATCAAACCTCGTCCCCTACGGCCCGCCACTGAAGAAAGCACCCGTAGAGAGCCGCCTGATAGCCAAGCCCGTAGCTTCCGACCGCAAGATTGTCGTGAAGCTGCAGGAGGGCAGTGGCATCAAGGCCCGAGACATCGAGGGCACGACGCTCAACATCACCGTCGACAAGGTCTTCGACACACACGGCAACCCGTCGTTCCCCATCCGCTGGACGTCATACGTACAGCTCAACACGCTGAAGTGGACACGCGACTCGGTGAACATCATCAAGCCCTACGGCGACGACTACACCTTCAACGTCGACATCGAGAACCGCAGCGGCAACACCGAGTATTACACCCTGTATAACATGCCGAAATGGCTCACCCTCGTCGACAGCGAGCGCACCGACGATGTGGAGCCGCTCAAGACGAAGACCCTCCGCTTCCGCGTCAATCCCCTGACGGCCGTCGGCAACTACGACGTCACCATCGGCCTGCAAGGCAACAACGAGATTCTCGAACCCCTGCGCATCGTCATGAAGATACGCGGCGAGCAGCCCTCATGGACCGTCGACCCGACAGCCTACGAGAACTCGATGAGCCTCGTCGGACAGATCTACGTCGGCGGCTACCTCGTCAACAACAGCGAGAGCCTCCTGGCAGCCTTCATCGGCAACGAGTGCCGCGGCGTGGCATCGCCCAAGCAGGTGCGCGGTGCAGCCTACGTGGCCATGAGCATCTACGGCACGGCACAGCAGACGGTCAACGGACAGCCGGCCGACCTCGACAAAGGACAGCCCATCACCTTCCGCATCTGGGACGCCGCCACCGGGACCACCTACTCCAACGTCAACATCACACAGCCCGACGGCACCGTCACCGACACGCTCGCCTTCGATCCCGCCATGAGCTACGGCACCTTCGACCATCCGCTCATCTTCACCAAGAGCAACCGCGTGGAGCAGCCGCTCGACATCCGCAGCGGATGGAACTGGCTCTCGCTCGGCGTGGAGCCTGCTTCCGTGAAGACATCGGTCGTCTTCAAGGACATCGTCTCCTGGAACGCCCAGCTCAAGGACCAAGGAACGGGCGTTGCCTACAGCCGCGGTTCCTACTGGACGGGCAGCCTCAAGGAAATCCACGCCAACACGATGTACAAGCTGCTGCTCGCACGGCTGGACAACAGCCAGGAGCTGCCCGCACCGCTCATCGTCAACGGCGAGCCGGTGAAGCTCTCCGACACGCCCGTCACGCTCCACAAGGGGTGGAACTGGATAGCCTACCTGCCCCTCACCACCATGCCCATCGACGAGGCACTGGCAGGAGCTAACCCACAGCGGGGCGACCAGCTGAAGTCGCAGACGGGCTTCGCCTACTACGGCCCCTACGGCTGGGAGGGCAACCTCGAAGCCCTGGAGAGCGGCAAGGGCTACCTCTACCTCAGCACCGACGATGCCGCGGAGAAGCAGTTTGTCTATCCCGCCTCCACACCTCGAACAACAGACGGTAATCTCGCACCCTCGCACCTCCGCACCTCCGCACCCTCGAAAGAAGCACCTCGCGAAAGCGCCTTCCATCCCGTCTCTCCCACCGACTATCCCGACAACATGGCCATCGTCATCATGCTCACCGACGGCGGACAGCCCGTCACCACGAGCGAGGTGGCAGCCTTCATCGACGGTGAGTGCCGCGGGGCTGCCTTTGCCACCGACGACCTCTACTACCTGCTCGTAGCCGGTGAGGGCAGCGGACAGCCGATGGAGATCAAGGCCGTCATCGACGGATCAGTCCGCACCGTCTGCACGTCGCTCACCTACAGCAGCGACGCCAGCATCGGCACACCGTGGGAGCCCTTCGTCATCGACATCGGAAACGCCACAGCCATCTACGGCCGCTCGCTGTCCGAAGAGGGCGTGTGGTACACCCTGCAGGGCATCCGCTACGGCACGGACAAGCCCAAACAGCCCGGCGTCTACATCTACAACGGACAGAAAACGGTGGTGCGCAAAAACAGACAGTAGCACCTCGAACATTTCTCGTACCTCGCACCTCTCCCTCCCCCCTTCGGGGGCTGGGGGCCAGGCTGGGGGGCCAGGCCGAGGAGGCCAAAGATAACCCATCATGATCAACAACAAGACTCTTCTCCTGCTACTCGTGATAGCAACAACCCTCGTAGGATGCTCCTCCTCCCCCCCTTCGGGGGCTGGGGGGGCCTCCTATACGGAACAACTCGTCATGAGCCTCTTCCGACAGAATCCCGAACGGGCCCTCGCCGTTGCCGACTCAGCCGTCGCCACGGGCAACATCACCCCCCGGCGCGGACAGTATCTCAAAGCACTCACCCTCTACAATGGGCTGGGCCAATACCACAAGTCACGCCAGATGTGCCTCGACCTACTCGCTGAGAAGGCACCCGCGCAACCATCATTGGCCGACTCGCTGACGACAGCCGGAACGCACATCCTGCTGGCCTCCATCGGCCGCTCCTTGGGCAACGACATCGAAGTGCTGCGGCATGCTACGGAAGCTTCGCGACTGGCGCATCAGTTGCGGCGGCCCGCCGAAGTCTCCAAAATGGCCGGGTACATCGCCGAGGTGAAACAGCATCAGGGACTGACAGACGAAGCCTTCACGCTACTGCAGCGCACCATCAGCGAGATGGGCCATGCCGATTCGTTCGACGCCGTCAACGGCTACTTCTCGCTCTGCAAGCAGCTGCTCCACTTACAGATCGACGAGGGACGCTACGAGGAGATGCTGCCCGTCTGCCAGGCCATGCTCCAACGTATCGAACAGCTGCGCGACAACCCACAGCAATTCGTCGTGCCCGAGAATCTCGACCTGGCCGACTATATCGACTTCGCACGCGGACAGAGCTGCGCCTTCTTCTGTGCTGCCAATGCCCTGTTGGGGCGAAAGGCGGAGGTCAGACGGTGGGAGAGCGAGATGCAGCGCACACAGTGGAGCAAGACATTAGACTGCGACCGCATGATGATGACAACCTATCTCGCCATCGGCGACTGGGACAGACTCGACCGCGCCTTTCAGAGAAGCGAGGACCGAACGACCGACACCCTGTCGCACAACTACCTCATCATCCTTCGCAATAAGAGCATCGCAGCCAAGAGAAGGGGCCGGACAGCCCAGGCACTCGCCTACTTAGAGCGGGCATATACCATCAGCGACTCGCTCAACAGCCGTCAGATGCAACAGCAGATGGCCGAACTCTCGACCGCCTACCACCTGCAGGAGGAGACGGAGGCACGGCAGAAAGAAACAATGGCACGCCAGCAAGCTGAGACGACAATGTGTCTCGCCTTCATGGCAGCCGCCTGCGCCATCGCCTTCGCCCTCTACTTCTTCTATAAACGCAGGCAGACAACACTGAAGAACAATGCACTGGTCAGACTCATCGACGAGCAGAACAGTAATCTCGCCCCCGCACACACACACCTCGGGGGCCGGAAGGCTTCCTCCCCCTTCGAGGGCCAGGGGCTTCCTCCCCCTTCGGGGGCTGAGGGGATTCCTCCCGCCCCAAGAAACAAAGAACTCTTTGCACGCCTCAACTCGCTGATCTACGAACAACAGCTCTATCGCGACCCCCTGCTCGGACGAGAGACTGTCTGCCAGCAGCTGGACATCGACCGACACACCCTCAACCAGCTGCTCAACGACTTCGCCGACGGACAGTCGCTGCCAGCCTTTATCAACAAGGTGCGGCTGAACATGGCATGCAAGATGCTACGCGATGAACCCCACCGGCCGATAGCCGACATCGCCGAGGCGGTAGGCTTCAACCAGCGCAACTTCCGCACGCAGTTCAAAAACGCATACGGCATCTCACCCACGGAATACCGGCAAAACATGTAACAGGACAGGCAAATTTGGGGCAAAAACCAAATTTGCCTATGTTTTTCCATGTTCGATTGCTTATTTTTTATTATCTTTGCCATCGTATAGTAAAACTACCCCTCACCCCTAAAAACAAGAAGGATATGAAAGCAAAACTCTCACCCCATCACCTCACACCCCTCACCCCCCTCTTCGGGGGCCAGAAGGCTTCCTTCCCCTTCGGTGGCCGGGGGGGCTTCACCGCACTAATGTGTCTGACGCTTTTCCTCATCAGCTTTGGCAAGGCAAGGGCCTACGACTGGACCTATTTCCCCGAGCACTGCAGCATCGTTGAGCAGCCCAGTGCCAGTCATCCCTACATCACGCTGGAGATGATCTACTACGACTGGACAACCCACTCGAATGCCTTCTTCCTTCACGACAAGGGCGACGACACCCACGACGGACCAGCCGTGTGGGTGGACGGCGTGTACATCTGTTCGCCCGACTGGGAACTGGCTTGGCCTGGTGGCGACAAGGCAGGCAACGGCAACGGAGCTTCCGACCTCGCCGACAAGTACGACGGATTCTTCGGCACCAACTACACCAAGAACCACAACGGCATCGACTATAGCGTGCGTTTCTACAACCCCTATCGCTCGTGCAGCACAACGGGCCATAAGAAGTATTCCGTGCGTATGTGTGTCTACATCAGCAAGCTCGAGGTAGGATCGAGACACACCGTCCGCATCAGGGGACATTGGCGCCACCTCGACGGCTGCGGTACGGCATCATGCGCCCGTGACTATTGGGTAGATAACGTCTGGACAACCAATGCCCTCGACGCGCCCTGGTCGGGAAGCCCGACGGCCACAATGACCAACCACAACACCGTGGCCGTCAGCGGCAACCTCAGTACTGGCTACGGACCGACGACGGTGGGAGTCTATCAGACAGAGTCATGTTATTCGCCAGGCAAATTCGTGGAAAAGGGAAGCCTTTACGGCGCACAAGACTTCGGCAAGGGGCAAGGGTCGTTCAGCTCGCTGACCTGTCAGCACACCCGCAACGACATGCAGCAGAAGACAGGCTCCGTGGCAGCCGTGGAATATCTGCTGCCCCTGACGGCCGACGACTTCACGACGACTTTCTATCAATGGTATGAGGTGCCTGTCGCCGGCTTTGTCTATCCGAAAGAATTGTCAGCCATTCCCGACATGTGGAAGAAGTCGGTCGCCCTCAGCTGGCAAGTCGATGAGAGTAACGGCCGCTGCAAAGACGGAACATGGAGCATCTACCGCAACGGCGAGGAGATAGCGAGTGGGCTGAGCTATTCGCCTCGAACGTATACCGACATCAACGTACCCGACTACGACACGCCCTACAACTACACCGTGGCCTTCATCCCGAAAGATTTGCCTACCGACACACGGGTCAACTCGTTGACGGCATCCATCAGCCGCGAGGTTCCCCGGCGCTGGGACATCAACAGCTTCACCGCCGAGGTGGTCGACGACGGGCAGGTGAGCCTGAAGTGGACACATACACCCATCGAGGATGCCTCCGGTTCGAACACCTACACCATGAAGCTCGAGCGGACAGCCGACAAGGGAAAGACCTGGGACGAGCTGACCACCTTTGTCATCAGCAGCTCGTCAACCAACGACGGGGCCTACACCGACAAGAACGACCTCCTGGCCAACCACACCTACCAGTATCGCCTCGTCATCAACCTCTTGGAGATGAACGACACCGTCCGTTCGGAAAACGTCCACATGGGCGGCTCCAAGCTGACGGGCTTCCGAGCCTCGCGTGGCGACTACAGCAACTTGGTGAAGCTATCGTGGACCGTCAAGCAGGTGGGGGCCAACGAGACAAGCTTCACCGTCGCTCGCCGACCGCTCGGCGCGTGCGACGACAACGACAAAGGCTGGATCAACATCTACACCACATCGGGCAACGGCACCAACTACAGCTACGACGACAACACCGCCCTCTGCGGTGCCTACAACGAATATCGTGTGCAGATCATGAGCGAAGACGACGAGGGACACATCATCCCCACGTCAACGATGAAGACCGACGGCTTTACCTATTCGACAGGTGTGGTGAGCGGCCGCATCGCCTACGGCACGGGAACGGCTGTAGAAGGCGTGAAGGTGATGCTCCGACAACAGAACGGCGACGGCAGCACCGATGCCAACAGCATGTACTCCCTCCGCCTGCAAGGCAACGGTGCCGGACTGGCCTACTATACCGACAACGACGAGGTGAAAGACCTCTTCGCCGACGACTTCTCCGTGCAGATGTACCTCTACCCCATGGCGGCAGAGATGGGCGACCCCAAGAAAGACTACATCGCCTTTGACGTCTTCAACGTCTTCACCGTCAGACTGTGGTACGACACCGAGAAGAATGCCTATCAGGTGGGGGGATGGATGGGCGGCAACGAGCGGTCGGACCTCTACATACCCGCCGACACGTGGAGCCACCTCACCTTTGCCCACTCGCATGCCGACAAGCACACGAGGGTGATTGTCAGCAAGGCCGACGGAACAGCCGAGCGAGACACCATCCTCAGCAACCGGCAGGTGGCTTGGTCGGAGAAGGCGCTCAGAGCCAACGACATCGCCTTCGGCAATGCCGGCGGCATGGACTCCATCAGCAACTTCCGCGGCTATGTCGACGAGTTGCGCTTCTTCACCAAGAGTCTGACCGACCTGGAGGTGCAACGCAACTACAACCACCCGTTGGCAGGCAACGAAGACGGGCTGGCTCTTTACTATCCACTCGACGAAGGACTCGAGGCGCAGACCATCGCCTACGACTTCTCCAAGACCGACGGCATCGCCAACGGTCGCCACGCCACGACAAAGATAGCGGCCTACTGCACGAAGCACCTGCCCTCGGAGAGTCAGCTGAGCCAGATGACGTATACCGACATCAACGGCAACTACACCATCCGTGGCGTCGCCTTCACCGGCGACGGCACGCCCTACAGCATCATTCCCACGATGGGCATCCACGAGTTTACGCCCAACGAGCAGTCGCGCTTCGTCAGCCAGTCATCGCTCGTACATAGCGGTGTCGACTTCGAGGATGTCTCGTCGTTCCCCGTCAGCGGCAAGATACGCTATGCCGGCACCGACTATCCCGTAGAGGATGTCACCTTCTATGTCGACGGCACCATCTGTTCGAAGGATGGCGAAATCGTGAAAACCAACCAGAATGGCGAGTACACCATCAGCGTGCCCATCGGCGACCACTTCATCCAAGTGGCGAAGAGCGGACATGTCTTCGCCAATGGTGGACGATTCCCACCCGATCCGAACAATACCGGCGAGCGGAAAAACTTCGACCGTGAGAAAAAGGGAATGGACTTCACCGACGAAACGCTCGTCAACTTCTCCGGACGTGTCGTCGGCGGACACATTGAGGAGGATAAGCCGCTGGGCTTTGCCAAAAGCGTCAACAACATCGGTGTGGCCGAGCTGACGCTCACCGCCACCAACGACAAGTATCGCCTGAACGTGGTGAAGAAGGAAACGGGAACCACCTCATCCTACGACAACAACCCCGACAGCGTCGTCATCGCTTCCGACACCATCAGCATCCAGAGCACGGCATGGCGCACCGGCGGCACGACGAAGGCCGACTGCCAGAAAATCGTTATCCACACCGACCCCACAACAGGCGAATTCTCGGCCTTGGTGCCACCCCTACATTATAATATAGGTAATATCAAGGTGGTGAAGACCGGGCAGGACATTGGCGGCGCTACTGCTGTCGACCTCTCCAACCCGCAGGTTTCGTATACTGATTCGATAGAGCACGAAACGGGCAAGTACTACTACACCTACAACCGAGCCCTGCGCTACGGCTACCACAGCGAGCCGACTTTCAACGTCGTGCAGGAAGGACGCGACGACGGCTCGTTCGGTATCGACAGTTTAGAGGTGGTCGATGCCGAAGGCACCATCGTTGTCCGCGACATCTACAGCGTCGAAGACGGACAGGTGAAGTACAAATACAACGACGCGGCACTCTTCCTCCAGGGCGATCGCTACACCTTCAACATAGAGGGCTATGAAGAATATGCCAACTACGACGAAGATGCCGCCCATCCCATGACGACACGCGTACCGATGGCGGGCACCATCGTCACCATCAACAACGCGCTGTCGGAGTCGCAGGCTGTCTTCATCGAGGGCAACGAGGCCGGCGAGGAGCCGGGCAGCGTCTACGAGCTGAAGAGCAACCAGATAGAGCTCGACAGCATAGGATGCGCCACCTACATCTGGGCAGCAGGCTTCCCCAATGTCTCGACACCCTATACGCGTACCATCGCCATCAACTATACCATTGGCGACCGGCCCTACAGCTGGCGAGACGGCGTACCCCTGACGGGGGCCGTCATCGGTTCGCTGCCAACAGGCAACAATTTCGTCACGGCCGGGCCCGCCCTGCTCGACATGATTCTGCGCGACCCGCCGGGCAGCCGGTCGTCGGCACAATGGACGAAAGGCACCATCGAGTCGAGCTACCATTCGCGGGGGGGCGTCTGGAGCAGTTCAAACCACATCACGACCACCTCACATCTGGGCGTGAAACTCACCACCGTGGAGGGCATGGGACTGGCTGTCGTCAACGATATCAAGTCGAAAAACGACCTGATAGTAGGTACGACGGTCAACATCACGGGGGAGGACGCCACCACCTGGGGACGAACCGTCACGGCGACACGTACCATCAGCACCAGCGACGACCCCGCCTTCGTCGGGTCGCGAGGTGACGTCTTTGTGGGGTCTTCGACGAACATCATCTTCGGTAAGGCACGCAACGTCGAGTTGCAGCGCGTGCCAGGAACCAACAACGTGGCACTGTCTGTCGACGACGGCATCACCACCGGGCTGCAGTTTGACACGCAGTTTGCCTATACGCAGGGATATATCGAGGATGTGCTCATACCCAACCTCGGGATGATACGCAACAACAAGCTGCAGACCGTGAGCGATGTCACGGGATACACCAATACGGGAAGCTCTCCCGTCTACCTCACCACACTGACACCCGACGACCCGCGCTACGGCTCCAGCAACCACGACAAGGAGGTGTGGGGCAACCAAGCCACCGAAAAACCAAGCAGCATCGGACCTTCTTACACCATGGTGCCGCCTGTTGATAATCCAGAGGGACATCAGGACAGCCTGGAATGGTGCAACGACCAGATACGCACGTGGAAGACACACTTGGAAACGAATGAGCGCGAGAAGGTGGAAGCTTATCAGAAGCGAAACGACTCGGAACTCGTGAAGTATGTCAACC
The DNA here is from genome assembly GCA_017635615.1 of Prevotella sp. Classification (GTDB taxonomy): domain Bacteria; phylum Bacteroidota; class Bacteroidia; order Bacteroidales; family Bacteroidaceae; genus Prevotella. The sequence goes on along the minus strand of JAGBLC010000050.1, from coordinate 5,817 downwards.
GCTCGTTCGATGCCGGATCGAAAGTCACCGTCACCGAGGAGACCGACAGCTTACACGATGGCACGGTCTACGACTGTACCGTCAACAACATCGTTACTATAGGCGATAAAACCGGAGCAGCCATCAACTGGGTGGGTATCACCGTCGATATCGGAACAGACACGGGAGGAGGCAAACATTTCCACGACGAGGAGTCGACCACCGACGTGCTGACTTTCTCTTATACCCTGGCAGAGGAGGGCAACGACGCACTGACAGTCGATGTCATGCAGTATGGCAACTTCAGCCCCATCTTCCACACACGGGGCGGACAGACAAGCAACCCGTACGAGGGGAAGGAGGAAACACACTACTATAAGCCGGTGACAACGCTTCATGAACCAACCATGCAGATAGAGGTGCCACAGATAGACGTGGAGGTGCCCATCGTCAGCGACATACCTTCCGGCTCGACGGCCGACTACACGCTGCGACTGAGCAATGCCTCCGAGATAGGGGCCGACGTCACCTACCGACTCTTCGTGCTCGACAACACCAATCCCAACGGCGCACAGATCACCGTCGACGGCAAGACCGTCTCCGACGGACGGCTCTTCAAGGTGCCGGGCAACCAGACACTCACAAAGACACTGCAGCTACGACAGACCAATACGGGCATCCTCGACTACGAGGACATCGCCATCGTTTTCGCCTCGGAGTCGCAGCCCGGCACAATAGCCGACACAGTCTATATTTCGGCCTACTACGTGCCGTCGTCGTCGCCCGTAACGCTCAGTCTCTCCAACACAACTCTCAATACGGTGACGGGGAGCAACCTCACACTATCCTTCTCCAACTTCGACCGCCTGTACCACAACCTCAAGGCATTCCGACTGCAATATAAGAAGCAGGGGGCAACCGACTGGACGCTCCTGCAGGAGTATGTCGTCAACGCCGACGACAAGACCGACAACAACGAAATGCTGCCCGCAACAGGGGCTGCCGTCAGCTATGAACTGCCAATGGCAGACTACAGCGACGGCAACTACCTCTTCCGCTGTCTGTCCGTGAGTAGCTATGGCACCGACGAGGTCTACCGAACAAGCGACGAGATCTGTCTCGTCAAGGATATGATGCGACCACGGAGCCTCGGACAGCCCGAACCCACCGACGGCATCCTGGCCATCGGCGACGAGCTCAGCATCGTCTTCAACGAACCCTTCCTCCGAGGTGAGCTTACCCAGGAGGCAAACTTCCTCGTGACCGGAGTGCTCAACGGGGCCGCAGTCGACCACCAGACGGCACTGAGCATGACGGGCAGCAACGACAATGGACAGGCGACAGCCGCCACAGAGGTGGCCATCAACCTTGCCGACAAAGACTTCAACATCGACGCATGGGTGAACATCAACGGCAAGGGAACCATACTGACCCACGGCAACGGCACAAACAAACTGTCTGTCGCTACCGACGACGACGGCAAACTGGTCGTAGCGCTCTGCGGCGAGACATTCACGTCGGCGGATGCCCTGCCGAAAGGTAAGTGGGCCTTCCTGACGCTATGCTATCACGCTCCCGACAACGACGAACGGGGTGTGCTGAATGCTGCAGTGGCCTTCGACGACGTGACCGGACAGCTCCTCACCGACCTGTCGGCACCGCCCTACAACGGCAACGGGCAGCTCAGCGTGGGAAGGCATGAGAAGGGGGCCATCCATGAACTCCTCCTCTGGGACGAGGCGCACGACATGACGACGGCACTGCTCAACCGCTCGAAGACAAAGAGTCCGGCGACACGTCACCTCATCGGCTATTGGAAGATGGACGAAGGGGAAGGGCGTACCGTCCGTGACTATGCACGCAACCGGCACCTGACGATGGCCGAGGAGGCATGGTACATCAACAACGAGAATATAGCAGCCGAACTCGATGGCGAGAGCTGGCTCAGCATCACGGCCTCCGACTTGCCTTACAACACAACCGACGACTACGCCGTCGAGCTGTGGATGAGGGCCGACAGCCAGGAGGGCCAGAGCCAGCTGTTGCAAGCCGGAAAGGTAGGCCTCTGGCTCGATGCCGACGGAAGGCTGATGCTGGAGAGTACCGACGGCAACAGCCAGTCGACGGTCTTCGACGCCGGCAACGCTTCGCTCACCGACAACGTATGGCACCACGTGGCTCTGAACGTGCTGCGGCAAGGCTTCGCTGTCGTCTATGTCGATGGCGAACGCCGACTGACGACGAATGCTGCCAACGTGGCCGACATCGCCACCGACTTCATCATCGTCGGAGCACGACTCACCAACGATACGACATCGCTCTTCCCGCAACACTCCGACTTCCTACGTGGACAGGTCGACGAACTGCGCGTCTGGGATGCGACGCTCAACGCCACGCAGATCGCTGCCAACCGCAGGAGGCGGCTGACAGGTCGGGAAGACGGATTGGTGGCCTACTATCCGTTTGAGACAAAGCAGCTCGACGACTACAACCAGGTCGTCACCACCAGTTCGCCCGCCGACCTCACAGGCAGCGGACACGAAGTGCAGCGCTGCATGCAAGATGGAACGGCCGACGAGTTGGCCTACACCAACGAGGCTCCGTCGCTGCGCAGCAAGCCCAACGAGACGAACGTGGCCTTCTCGTTCACAGCTTCCGACACAAAGGTGGTCATCGACATCGACGAGGATCCGGCCACCATCGAAGGGTGCACGCTCAACTTCACCGTCCGCGACGTGCGCGACGTCAACGGCAACTACTCCGAGCCCGTCAGCTGGTCGGCCTTCGTCAGCCGAAACGAACTGGCATGGGCTACATCGGCTCTCAGCGTCGACCATCAGACAGGCAGCGAGACGTCCTTCACGGCAGCCTTCTCCAACAGAGGCGGCCAACAGCAGACGTGGACACTCGCCGGAATGCCGGCATGGCTCCTGGCCGACCCGTCAGCAGGCACCATCGCTCCCCTGGCAGAGACCGACGTCGTGTTCACCATACAGCCCGGCACACCCGTCGGCAAGTACGAAGAGACGGTCTACCTGATGGGCAACAACGGCATAGAGACACCGCTCTTGCTGCACATCAACGTGGCTGGTGAGGCACCGCAATGGACGGTCAACCCCGCCGACTATGAGGGGTCGATGAACGTCGTGGGCACCATCATGTTCCCCGACTATCCCAGCGAGGATGCCGACGACATGATTGCAGCCTTCATCGACAATGAGTGTCGAGGAGTGGCCCACTCTGTCTACAGTGCCCGCTACGACAGCTATTTCGTCATGCTCAACATCTATGGCGGTGCCGACGATGCAGGAAAGCACATCGTCTTCAAGGCCTACGATGCCGCCTCCGGCACTACCTATGCCGTCGTACAGCCCAGCGCCTCGATGAGCTATATCACCAATGCTTTCGTCGGCAGGAACGCACAGCCTGTGGTGTTCACAGCACTCGACCTCTTGGAACAAGAGATGCTGCTCAGCAAGGGGTGGTCGTGGATGTCGCTCTACGTCAAGGCCGACGATATGAGCGTACCCGGCGTCTTCGGCGATGTCACCGATGCCGCCCGACTGGTGAAGAGCAAGCAGGGCTTCATGATGAGCGACGGCGAGAAGTGGAGCGGCAACGATGTCGTGATGAACAACACGGAGATGTACATGGTCAGCATGAACGACAGCCGGACACTGAAGGTGACGGGGGCCAAGGTGGATGTCGCCAATGAGAAGATCTCCCTCGAGCGAGGGTGGAACTGGATAGCTTACAACGGGTCGCGCATCATCGCACTGGCTGATGCTCTGGCAGGAATAGAGGCCGACGACGGCGATGTCATCAAGAGCCAGCACGACTTCGCCATCTACGACGGCTACGAATGGACCGGAACACTGAAGGCTCTCACTCCAGGGTGCGGATATATGTACCGCAATACAGGCAGCAAGGCCAAGACGTTCGCCTATCCCGCCACCGCACCTCGCACCTCAGACGGTAATCTCGCACCCTCGCACCCTCGCACCTCCGCACCCTCGAAAGAAGCACCTCGCAAAAGCGCCTTCACGCCCATCGACCATCATCTCTATCCCAGCAACATGAACATCGTCGCTCAGCTATATGCCGACGGACAGATAGCCTCGGGATGCGAACTCGCCGTGTTTGCTGGCGACGAGTGCCGCACGGCAGCAATGACCGACGATATGGGGTATGCCTTCCTCACGGTACCCGGCGACAACAGTTGCCGACTGACGTTCATGATGGCAGACCACAACGGCAGGACAATGGCTTCGGCCGATGGCATCGACTTCACGGCCGACGCTATCATAGGAACGCCCGCCGAACCGCTCATCGTCAATGTCATGACGACGGCCACGGCCATCTACGGCCGCCCGCTGCTCGAAGATGGTGTGTGGTATACCCCGCAGGGCATCCGTTACGGCACGGACAAGCCCAAACAGCCCGGCGTCTACATCTACAACGGACAGAAAGTGGTGGTCAGGAAAAACAGGCAGTAATCTCTCTCCACCACTCCTCTACTCCTCAACTCCCCTGAAAGAAGAATCCCCCCGCAGCCTTGCAGCCGCAGGGGGATTCTTCCGTTCAGCCGATGCGCCAATGTAGGAGGTCACGCTTCCCAGCGTGACACCTGCCACGTATGCGCTGCCTATGCGCTGTTGCGACGCTGGGAAAGGCCACGGGTAGGCGAGCGTAGCTCGGGAATGGCGTCGCCTCCTACAAGGCCTGCCGCGCAATTTGTATTTGACGCATATACAAACTGTATTTGACGCATATACAAACTGTATTTGACGCATATACGATCTATATACGTTATCAGTGTCCGGCATTTCACATATTAAGGGGCTGAGTAACTACATCAATCTGTTCCTTCAATCAGGATGAGATTTCTCCAGCTCTCGTTGTTTAGCCATCTCCATCCTGACGGTCTCGTGTACCTGGAAGAATTCGCCCAATGCGGAGCGCAGATAGTCTGATATGTCGGGTATCTCCGGTATGAACAGGATGGCCGACTTGCTGTGGACGTTGACAGTGCCGCCCGCCTCGTTGATGGTATACACCGTTATGACGCTATTTGCGATGTTCGACTCGTTGATGGCCTTTCTAAGTCGTGAAAACTCATCGATGTCGTACAGGTCTATTTGCTCCCATTGCGTGTCGTAGATGTGAAGGAAGGGGCTTTCGTTGGTTGCCCTCACCACGAAAAACTCTCCCTGGAAGGCGAAGCGGATATCGGCTTCGTCTTCGTCATCTATCTCATACTGACAACCTAACCGTGTCAGCGTTTCCAAGAACAAGTCTTTCGTTCCCTTTCTTTCCTCCTGGTGGCTGTCGGCCATTGTTCCGTTGTCCATTGTCTTGTCTGCCATGATATTGTCTGTTTTGGATTCTTCTTGTTTGTTAGTATGAAATGTGAACCTTGTAGCTGGGCTATGGCATGATGCCCACCTGATAGGTGGCGTCGAGCTCGCGGACGGGGGCTGTCAGCCATCCGTCGCGATAGGTGCCGCCGATGGGTTGTCCGTTGCAGAGGATGCACAATTGGCTCGGATCGGCAACGCGACGGCTCACGCGGATGGACAATTGGGCCCAGCTGAAAAGGGGGCAGGGGGTGGAGGCTGGCGCACTGGCTGAAGAAGCGACGAAGGTGAAAGCCGGTGACAAACCATTCGTCGCAGTCGTTGCCGTGACTTGCAGCAGCACATCGTCGGCAAGGCTCTGCGGCGGGACGACAAGCTGCATACCAGGCATCTGCAGGTGGCTGACGCCGTTCCAACGGAGGGCGAAGCCTCTCTGTGGCTGGCGGGGAGAGGACGGTATGTGCTGCCGCTCTCCGCGCAC
>JAGBLC010000049.1 GCA_017635615.1 Prevotella sp. | reverse complement strand
TCAATGCTAATGATGCCAACTTTGGGGAAGGGAATAGTTCTTAAGACGTTGAAATGATGATCTTCCGTAACAATAAACCTTGCATTGGCAGAAATAGTAAACATTCCTTGAAGAGACTGCCATAATTAGGCAATTTGTATCTAAGACGACACTATCCATCTTTATCTGGAATTATAGGGAGTGCGCTCATGGAGATGACGAAAGCTCTCAACTTTTTCATCCGTCAACGTACCGTCTGCCCACAGACGGCTCATCTCTTCATCCGCTTTCTGAGCGAAGTAATTAGAAATGACTTGTTTGAGTTCTTGCAACGACTCTGGTGTATTGAAGAAGGACATCATCTTCAGCAATTCTAACTGGGCAGTATTAAATACAGTTGTTTCCATTCTACTTCTTAATTATTATGTTCTGTGCACCCCATAGCACAAGAACGTTGCAAATATAGCAAAAAAGAATGAAACGGCAAAGGATTTCGAAGGAAAAAGCGTAAAGGACATAAAAAAAGTTGATTTCTTTTCGGTATTCATTTTTGTTTTCGCGTAATAATGCTTAACTGTGCAGCGAATTTTATCAACTACATTAATTTAAAAAGAAAAATGAGAAAAAGAAAATTACTGAGTATTGCTATCATGCTGTCTGCCCTGCCCACGGGTGTGTGGGCCACTGACTATGTGCCAAAGATTGTGGCCGGTGTGGTGAAGGCCGACTCATGGACCATGGAGAACGCAGCAGCCGGTGTCTACCAGCTGGAAGTGAAGGAAGAGCCAACGCTCACCCAACTGAGCCAGGGCAACGACGTGATGGCTGCCCCTTTGGGCGGTGCCGTCTATGCCGACGGCGAGATGCACGGCATCCATTTCCTGACGGAACCCGACCCCTATACGGGCGACACATCGTACACCATCTACCACGTGACGTACGACATGCAGGACTGGACACGCACGAAGACCGTGGCGATGGACAATCTCTATGCCAACCTCATCTCGAGCTGTGGCATCGCTCACGACCCCGTGTCGGGACTCAGCTACGGCATCTTCTACAACTTCAACTTCGATATGCAGGTGATCAACCGCAAACTGGCCGCCATCGACTTCTCGACCGACAAGCCCACGAAGACCAACGTCGATGTGGTAGACACACCATTTGCCGCCATCGCCTTTGCGCCCAACGGTTTTCTCTATGGTGTCGGACAGGACGGATACCTATATATAATAGATACGACCGACGCATCGCTCTACCCGCTGGGCGATCTCGGACTGGAGGACATTTCGACCTATCCTGCCTCCATGACCTTCGACCCGCGCACGGAGAAGCTCTATTTCAGCTACGTTACAACTGGCATGAAGAGCCAGCTCTACGAAATCAGCTATGCCATCGGCAGCGTCAAGGCCACGAAGGTGATGGACGTACCCGACAACGCCTTCCTCGTCAACATGCACATCGCACCGACCATAGAGGGAGCTCCGATGGCTGCCACCAACCTCCAGCTGACGTTTGAAGGTGAGCGCACAACGGGAATGGTATCGTTCACGATGCCGACAACGACGCAGGACGCTGAGCCGTTGGAAGGCAAACTGACCTACACCATCGCTGCCAATGGCACAGAAATAGCCGAAGGACAGGCTGAAGCCGGAGAGGAGGTGAATGCCGAAGTGACCGTTCCGCAGAGCGGCGACACGGAGATCAGCGTCGTCGTCAAGAACGACAAGGGCGAAAGCACAGCCGTCAGAGCCACACAGTATATCGGCCGCGACATACCCAAGGCTGTCGGCGACCTGCATCTGTCGTACAACACGACAACATGCAAGGCGGAGCTCTCGTGGACCGCTCCCACCGAAGGACAGCACGGCAAGACGCTGACAGAGGCCAACCTAACGTATAACGTGGTGAGACAGCCGGGCGATGTCGTTGTGGCAACAGCCACGAAAGAGACCAGCTTCCGCGAAGAGCTCAGCAACGAGGGCGAGCTGACGGCCTACCGCTACGAGGTGACGCCCCTGAACGGCGAGCTGGAAGGCGAGACTGCCACATCGAACACCATCGTCTTGGGCGATGCCCTGGAGGTGCCTTTTACGGAAGACTTCTACAAGGAAGAGGGCTTCAACCGCTTCACCGTCGTCGATGCCAACGAGGATGGCGTTTACAACCAGTACACAGGATGGAAAGGCCAGTGGGCGCACTTCTACAAGTATTACCAGTATTCCGGCTCAACGGTCTATGGCGCTTCCATCACGGCTGGCAGTCAGGCCGACGACGACTGGCTCATCTCGCCCGCCATCCGCTTGCAGCAGGGCAACCGCTACGAACTGTCGTTCGAAGCCAACAAGTCGTATGCCGCCTCTAACTACGACCAGAAGATGGAGGTGTGGTACGGCGAAGGCGACGACACATCTGCCTACCAACTGCTCATGACCTGCGACATCGACGACGTCAACATGAAGATGTTCACCACAGAGATAGTACCCGACGCCGACGGCCTCTACCGCATCGCCTTCCACGCCATCAGCAATGCCAACAGCGACCGTCTGTTGATGACCAACGTGAAGCTGGATGTGCTCATCACGGCACAGGCTCCTTTGGCCGCCACCGACATGACCATCACACCGGGCGAGAAGGGTGCGCTGACGGCAACTGTCAAGCTGACGGCTCCGACAAAGAATGTTGCCGGCGACGACCTGACGGAGATTACGAAGATTGAGATTCTCGATGCCAACGGACAGGTGGTGGGAACGACCGAGAACGTCACACCCGGTGAGCCTTGCACCATCGAGTGCAGCAACCTGAAGAACGGCTACAACACGCTGACGGCCATAGCCTTTGTGGGCGAGAACCGTGGCGAGAAGGTATCGGCAGAGGCCTTTATCGGCGTCGACCGCCCTGCTGCTCCTACCGATGTGCGCCTCTGTGACGACGGCGAATATGCCTACCTGACATGGGAGGCTCCCACTGAAGGCTACTACGGCCACTATATCAACCCGGAGGCTCTGACCTACAACCTCTTCACCATTGCCGACGACGGCTATGCCGACCTCTATCAGGAGAACATCACACAGCCATATCAGTTGGAAGAGACCACCAACAGCGGCGACCAGCACCTGCTCTACTACGCCATGAATGCCCAGTCGGCAGCCGGTGAAGGTCCCATCGTGGCTACGAACAGCCTCGTCGTGGGTGAGAGCTATCCCCTGCCCTTCAACGAATCGTTCGCCAACGGCTTCCACTCCGGCCAGTTCATCTGGTTCGTTGGCAACATGGAGGACATCTCGCGCAACTTCAAGCTCTCTGACAATGCCGCCGACGGCGATGATGCCGCCCTGGCCTTCTATCCCAACTACTCGTCGAACGGCATCTTCAATACGGGCAAGATCTCGCTCGAAGGAGCTGTAGCGCCCGTCTTCTCGTTCAGCTACTACGCCATGCCGGAAGAGAACATGACGCTCATCGTCAGCCTCGACTGCCTGCCGCAGGGCGTTTGGCAGCAGGTTGCCGCCATCGACTTCAATCAGGAAACAGAGGAAGGATGGAAGACGGTTCAGGTTGCGCTGACCGACTTCATGGCATCGCCCTACATCATCGCACGCTTCGATATGACGAGTATGTCGGACAACTTCTCGCCCGTCATCATCGACAACATCCGAGTGGAGGAGCCTCACGCCACGGCCGTCACCCATCTCTCAACACCCAGCGCCCAGCACCCAACAGCCATCTACGACCTGCAGGGACGCCGACTCAGCTCTTGTCAAGGCAAGGGTATCTATATCGTCAACGGCCGCAAGGTCGTGAAGGAATGAGAGTAAGCCTTAAAGAAGGAGGGCGTGCCAAAATAGGCACGCCCTCCTTCTTCTATATTCTATTATATTCTATCGACAACAGCTATCGCTTTTCCACTCCGACAATCTTCGTGGCTGCCTGTTCGTGGTTGCGACGGTTGGTGACGGTGACGACAGCCTGCGCCAGATTGATGAAGGCCAGCCCTGTGGCACTGTCGCTGTTGAGGGCTGCCGGCGTTCCGTTGTCGCCATTCTCGCAGATGCTCTGCACGATGGGTATCTGTGCCAGGAGCGGCACACCGAGCTCTTCGGCCAGACGCTTGCATCCCTCGCGCCCGAAGATATAGTATCGGTTCTCGGGCAGTTCGGCCGGTGTGAACCAGGCCATATTCTCGACGAGTCCGAGAATGGGTACGTTGACCTTCTCGTTGCGGTACATGTCGACGCCCTTGCGCGCATCGGCCAGCGCCACCTGTTGCGGCGTACTGACAATGACGGCTCCGGTGATGGCCAGCGTCTGGAGGAGCGTCAGGTGGATATCGCTCGTTCCCGGTGGCGTATCGAGGATGAAGTAGTCGAGCTCGCCCCAGTTGGCATCGGCGATGAGCTGCTTCAGGGCGTTGGTCGCCATACCGCCGCGCCAGAGGGTGGCCGTATCGGGGTTGACGAAGAAGCCGATGCTGAGCAGCTTCACACCATACTGCTCGATAGGTTCTATCAGGTCGCGACCGCCGATGTTGACAGCGTAGGGTCGCGCATCCTCAGCATGAAACATCTTGGGCATCGAGGGACCGAAGATGTCTGTATCTAACAGCCCGACCTTATATCCTAAGCGCGCCAGGGCGATGGCCAGATTGGCAGCCACGGTGCTCTTGCCCACACCACCCTTGCCCGAACTGACGGCAATGATATTCTTCACGCCGGGCAACAGATGGCCCACCTCCGGACGAGGCTTCGACTTGAACTCCGTGGTGATGTTCACTTCTATGTCCTTACCACAATGGTAGTGGATGGCTGCCTCGGCGGCCTTGACGGTAGACTTCAGGAAAGGATCGGTGTCGCGGGGGAACTCCAGCACAACACCGACGCTCCAGTTGTTGCGCCCTTCGGCAGGATTGGGAGCGGCCACACTGGGTGTGTCGGCCACCATATTGCTTTCAACAACGCTCTTCTTCGTGCCGGCATACATGACCGTTGCCAGCGCGTCCATAATCATTTGGGGGTATATTACTTTTTCCATTTTCTTGTTGATAGGGGTAAAATGTCGGGCAAAGGTACGAAATAATTGATAATTGACAATTGATAATTGACAATTTTTGTGTGTTTGGTTGCTGAGTTTCTTATTTTTTTGTAATTTTGCG
>JAGBLC010000048.1 GCA_017635615.1 Prevotella sp. | reverse complement strand
GTAACATACATGCCGACCAACAATGAGGTTTTGCAAACTCTACCTTACATTAATATTAATGGTTAGCAAAAAAGTATTAAATGTTCATTGCCGCGTGTTCAACATTCAACGTTTTTTCGTACCTTTGCGATTCGAAAAAGATAAACGACAAAATAAATAGTAAATCATTAAATCGTAAATTACATCATGACTATCAACGAAATGAACTTTGCCGGTAAGAAGGCAATCGTACGTGTAGACTTCAACGTACCCCTGGACGAGAATGGTAAGATTACGGATGACACCCGCATCCGCGGTGCACTGCCCACACTGAAGAAGATTCTGGCTGACGGCGGCGCTGTCATCATCATGTCGCACATGGGCAAGCCCAAAGGCAAGGTGGACATGAAGAAGTCGCTGGGGCAGATTCGTGAGGCTGTCGAGAAGGCTCTGGGCGTTCCCGTAGCTTTCGCTCCCGACTGCGCCAAGGCTCAGGACGCTGCCAAGGCCCTGAAGATGGGCGAGGCACTGCTGCTGGAGAACCTGCGCTTCTATCCTGAGGAGGAAGGCAAGCCCGTAGGTATCGATAAGGCCGACCCCGCATACGACGAGGCTAAGAAGGCTATGAAGCAGAGCCAGAAGGAGTTTGCCAAGACGCTGGCTTCTTATGCCGACTGCTACGTGATGGATGCCTTCGGTACCGCTCACCGCAAGCACGCTTCTACGGCTGTCATCGCCGACTACTTCGACGCTGACTCGAAGATGCTGGGCCTGCTGATGGAGAAGGAGGTACAGGCTGTTGACAACGTGCTGTCAAACATCAAGCGTCCGTTCGTAGCCATCATGGGTGGTTCTAAGGTATCGTCTAAGATTGGTATCATCGAGAACCTGCTCGGCAAGGTGGACAAGCTCATCCTCTGCGGTGGTATGACCTATACCTTCGCCAAGGCTCACGGTGGTGAGATTGGTGAGTCTATCGTTGAGCTGGACAAGTTGGACGTAGCTCTGGGCGTTGAGGAACTGGCCAAGAAGAACGGCGTAGAGCTCGTGCTGGGTACCGACTGCACCGCTACCAACGGCCTAGACTTCGACACCATGACCGTGAAGCCCGGCTCAGAGATTATCAACTGCCCCTCGAACAAGGTTCCCGCCGGTTTCGAGGGTGTGGATGCCGGTCCTGAGAGCCAGAAGGCTTTCGCCGAGGCTATCAAGGGTGCGAAGACCATTCTATGGAACGGTCCTGCCGGTGTGTTCGAGTGCGACGACTTCACCGCTGGCAGTCGCGCCATCGGCGATGCCATTGCCGAGGCTACCAAGGAGGGTGCCTTCTCGTTGATTGGTGGCGGCGACTCTGTGGCTTGTGTCAACAAGTTTGGCCTGGCCGACCAGGTTAGCTACATCTCTACTGGTGGTGGTGCTCTGCTCGAAGCTATCGAGGGTAAGGTGCTCCCCGGTGTGGCAGCTATCAAAGGTGAGTAAAATATGAAGAAAACATATATCTATATCCTGATGGCCGCACTGCTGACAACAGCGTGCGGCCATCGTGCTAACAATGGCACGAATGGCGACGGCGATTCTACAGCCGTCAGCACCAGTTTCCAAACCGACAGCATCAGCGTGGAGAGCGAAGACTCCATGGCCAGCATCAAGGTCAGCGTCCAATGGCCCACCAGCGGCAACGACTCGTTGGTGACAGCCATCCGCCAGTACGTGTGCGAAGAGTTGCAAACCAGTCTGATACAGGAGGGACAGCCCGAAATCAAGTATTATGACGACGGACAGGAAGCCGTCCAGGCACTGGTCGACACCGCGTATAACGAACTGACCGCCTCGTGGAAAGAAGCAAAAAACGACGGCATTCCTAACGACATGACTTATTCGTGCTACGTGAAGATTTCCAAACTGGAAGAGACCGACCTGTATATCACCTACCTCTCCAACCACGAAGGTTTCCAGGGCGGTGCCCACGGCTATGCCACAGCCTCCTACCAAACCTTCCGCAAGCGCGACGGACTGCGCATAGGCTATCAGACGAAGTTCAACCGAGAGACGGAGCAGTTCGAGAAGCAGAACCAGAACCTGTTCAAAGACCCTCAGTCGCCCGAGCTCGCCCAGCTCATCAAGGAGGGCGTACGCAGCTACTTCAAGGACGGTGAACAGGATGTCGCGACCGACGAAGCCCTAAAGGACATGCTGATTGGCGTGGACGACGTGAACGCCATCCCCCTGCCCAGCAATGCTCCCAGCTTCACCAAGCAGGGACTCACCTTTGTCTACCAGCAATACGAGATTGCACCATACGCAGCAGGCATCATCAACTTCGACCTGCCCCTCGATAAAGTGCGTCCCTACCTGACAAAAGAGGCTGCAGAACTGATAAAATAAACGATTACGTTTAATAATTGTCAATTATCATTTGCCAATTGTAAATTAATTCGTATATTTGCAGCCGAAAATCAGAACTATTTAAAAACGAATCAATATGAGCAAGAAATTTGTGATTGGAGACCGCACCAAGGATGAGTGGATTTCCGTATTGGACAGAGCAAACAAGAAACTGGAGTTTACCAACCACCTCGCATCGGCCAAGGAGTTTAAGGGCTTCGAGGACACCAAGGCAGAACTGAAGGGATTGCAGGACGAGACGGGCTATTTCCAGGACCTGCAGGTCTATATCCTCGACGAGGACAACAAGGCTCACCGTCCCGACGAGCGTGACATGATGCCGTGGTAGACAACGAATGATACAAATGGTATGAATTTTGATTCCCTATGAAGTATAGGAAATTAGGTAATACAGGAATAGAGGTGTCGGAGTTGGGCTTCGGCGCCTCTTCTTTGGGTGGTGTGTTCCACTCTTTCAACGAGAATCGAGGCATTGACGCCGTATTTGCCGCTGTCGATGCAGGTATCAACATCATTGACGTGTCGCCCTACTACGGACACTACAAGGCCGAGACAGTGCTGGGAAAGGCGCTGAAGGACATTCCTCGCGACCGTTTCTACCTGTCTACCAAGGTGGGCCGCTACGGTAAGGATGGCGTCAACACATGGGACTACTCCGCCCGCCGAGCCAAGGAGAGCGTCTACGAGAGTTTAGAACGTCTGCACATTGACTACATAGATATTATTAATGTACACGACATTGAGTTCCAGGGCCGCATGGAAGGCGGACTGCAGAAGGTGGTCGACGAGACGCTGCCCGCCCTGCACGAGCTGAAGCGCGAAGGTGTGGTGCGCCATGTGGGCATCACCGACCTGCAGCTGGAAAACCTGCGCTGGGTTATCGAACACTCAGAGCCGGGCACCGTCGAGAGCGTCATGAACTTCTGCCACTACTGTCTATGCGACGACAAGTTGGTTGACTTCATGGACTTCTTCGAGCAGCATGGCGTAGGGGTGCTCTCTGCGTCACCATTCAGCATGGGACTGCTCACCGAGCGCGGCGTACCCGACTGGCATCCGGCTCCCAAACCGTTGGTAGAGGCTTGTCGCCGTGCCGCAGAGCACTGCAAGCAGAAGGGCTACCCCATTGAGAAGCTGGCCATGCAGTTCTCATGCTCCAATCCGCGTATCGCCTCGACGGTTTTCAGTACCACCCGTCCTGAAGCCATCAAGACCAATCTGGAATACCTCTCCGAACCCATGGACGAGCAACTTGTCCGTGAAGTGCGCGACATCATCGGTGAACAACAGCGTGTATCATGGGCCAACACATAATCGACGCACATGCCCACTTGTGGCTACACCAGGACACTGTGGTAAACGGTTCCCCCATCTACCAGTTGGAGCCCAACCGCAGCCGATCCATGTTCTTCGGCGAGGAGCGACAGATGTTGCCGCCCTACATGACCGACGGCCAGAACACGGCAGAGCGATTCCTGTCGAACATGGACTATGCGCAGGTCTCCGCTGCCGTCATCACTCAGGAGTTCATCGACGGTCTGCAGAATGCCTACCTGATGCAGGTGCAACAGCAGTATCCTGACCGGTTCTTCTGCTTCGGTATGCCTGAGTTGCGGAAGCCCGGATTTCTTGATGAGGCCAAAGACCTCATCAACAAAGGATTCCGAGGCATCAAGGTGCCTGCCGCCCGTCTGCCCCAGCACTTCCTCAGCGACGAGATGATGCAGATGTTCCACCTGATGGAAGAACACGATACCATCCTCGGCATCGAACTGATGGACGGCAACGCACAGGTGTCGCAGATGGAGGAAGTCATCAGCGACTGTCCCCGACTGAAGGTAGCCATCGGCCACTTCGGCATGGTGACACGCCCCGGCTGGCTGTCGCAGATTCGTCTGGCCCGCCATGAGAATGTCTTCGTCGAGAGCGGTGGCATCACGTGGCTCTTCAATGACGAGTTCTACCCCTTCCCATCTGCCGTCCGCGCCATCCGCGAGGCTGCCGACGAGGTGGGTATGGACAAGCTGATGTGGGGTTCCGACTACCCTCGCACCATCACGGCCATCACCTACCGCATGTCCTACGACTTCGTCACCAAGTCACAAGAGCTGACAGATGACGAGAAGCAACTCTTCCTCTGCGACAATGCCAAACGGTTCTTCGATTTCGGCAAACTGATGGAATTACCTTATATTAAAAACATGAGCGAATAAGTAACACTATATTAAATGAAAGCATTACAGATTACCGAACCACGCGTAATGAAAGTGGTTGAGATGGACAGACCCAGCTGCAAGGCAGATGAGGTGCTGTTGAAGATTGAGTATGTTGGCTTCTGCGGTAGCGACCTGAACACCTACCGTGGTCTGAACACCATGGCCAAGCCTCACGTCATTCCCGGACACGAGATTGGTGCCGAGATTGTGGGCGTAGGAGCCGAGGTTCCCACCAACCTGCGTAAGGGCATGAAGGTCACTGTCAATCCCTACACGAACTGTGGCGTATGTCCTGCCTGCCGCAGCCGCCGCTACAATGCCTGTGAGCACAACGAGACGCTGGGCGTTCAGCGCGACGGAGCCATGCGCGAGTATATTGCACTGCCCTGGCAGAAGATTATCCCCGTGGGTGACATCACCACACAACATGCAGCCCTCATCGAACCTATGTCCGTAGGCTTCCACGCTGTCAGCCGTGCCCAGGCTGTTGACACCGATGTAGTCATGGTCATTGGGTGTGGCATGGTGGGCGTCGGAGCCGTCATCCGTTCACTGATGCGCGGTGCCAAGGTCATTGCCTGCGACGTAGACGACGAGAAACTGGACATCGTGAAGCGCCTGGGTGCCGACTTCACCATCAATACCGCCAAGGAGAATGTCCACGAGCGGCTGATGGAGATTACCGACTCCATGGGTCCCAACATCGTCATCGAGGCCGTCGGCTCACCCGTCACCTACCAGATGGCCGTCAACGAGGTGGCCTTCTGCGGACGTGTCATCTGCATCGGCTACTCGAAGAAGGACGTAGAGTTCACCACCAAGTATTTCGTCCAGAAGGAGCTCGACATCCGCGGTTCGCGCAATGCCCTGCCCGAGGACTTCGACGGTGTCATCCGCTACCTGAAGAAGTACAACCCACCCTACGATGTACTCACCTCAGGCATCGTCACCCCCGAAGAGGCCGAGGAAGCCATGAAGCAGTGGGATGCCAACCCTGCCAAGGTCTTCCGCATCCTCGTCAAGTTTGCATAATACCTACAATTACAAAAAAGGCTCTCCGAAAATGGAGAGCCTTTTTTGTGATATATTCAAGTGAAGATTAGTCTTCGTCCTTCATCTCAGCCTCGTGCTCCTTAATGAGCTGCTGCTGGATGTCGTTCGGCACGAGTTCATAGCTCGAGAACTGGGTTGTGAACGATGCGCGACCACCAGTCAGTGAACTCAGGGCAATACTGTAAGATGCCAGCTCCTTGAGAGGAATCTTGGCAGTGAGCTTCTGGTAGCCGTTCTCGCTGTCCATACCCATGATGATGGCGCGACGACCCTGCAGGTCACTCATGACGTCACCCATATAGTCAGCAGGAACAAGCACTTCCAGGTCGTAGATAGGCTCGAGTACCTTAGGACCGGCCTCCTTGAAGGCTGCGCTGAAAGCATTGCGGGCTGCCAGCATGAACGAGAGTTCGTTAGAGTCTACCGGGTGCATCTTACCATCGTAGACGATGACGCGGACGTCGCGGGCATACGAACCAGTCAGCGGTCCCTGCTCCATACGTTCCATGACACCCTTCAGGATGGCGGGCATGAAGCGCATATCAATGGCACCACCGACAACTGAGTTGATGAACACGAGTTTGCCACCCCACTCCAGGTCCTTCTCTTCCTTCGACTTGATGTTCATCTTGAACTCCTGTCCGTTGATGG
>JAGBLC010000047.1 GCA_017635615.1 Prevotella sp. | reverse complement strand
GGCACTCGTCTCATCGGCTGACTCGACATCTGTTTCTTGATGATGGAAGGGAGGGATGAACGGTTCGTCGAGATCGAAATCGCAAGGATATTCGTTGTCACGTTTGTCATAGGCCTGGAAGTAAAACTCTTCGCCCGTAAAGAAATCGTCAACAGGGATGCAGAAATGTCCATAACGATCGGTGGATGCTGTATAGACTTTCTGATTGCTGCGTTGATATGCCATGACGGAACCGTTCTTCACGGGCCTTTTATCGATGCGGTACCTGGCAATGCCTGATATTTCGAGACTTTTCTCAGCCTTGAAAACTGTATCAGAATTGCCCGGAAAAGCCTCTTGCAAGTCAAACTGACTCAAATCGGCAGAACAGTTCCATCGGCTTTGGGTAGTGCTTTCATCGGATATCAGGATAGTAATCAGGGGGATTGCTTCAAGAGGGTCGTTGAGCATAAGCCTTGTATAAGCCCTGCAGTAGAATCGTCCTACTCCACCTAAAGCATTGGCAGGAACTCTCAGGCTAAAACTGCCGTCAGGCATACAGCGCAGCCTTACATGCAGGCACAGAGAATCTTGGGCGTTAAAGGCATCGACGTAAGCGTAATGGCTCTCTGGCAGCTTCATGGTATCCGTGTTCATGACGATACCGTTGATGTAAAGGCTGTCATCCCAATTGTATACTGCATTGTCGCTACAGAAGAATATCCGCTCGGCAGGAACGGTCTGTGCTATTCCTGCTATTCCGATCGCATAAACATATAAAAGAAAGATGAGTCTTTTCATGTCGTCAACAAATCAAAACCACCCATGATCTCTACTTATATATAGAATGATTTTATAGTATTTTTCAATACCATTATTTCCATTTTGATAAGATGAAGGATTGTATTCGTCTATGACAAATTCCATATCACATTGCCAGATAGTAGAACCCGAAGGCATTTCCATATTTAAGATGTTTTTTTTAAAACACAACTCAACAGTGCTACCAAGGTCATTCATCAAACAGGGCATACCTGGTCCGTTTACACCAAAAGCATTCCCATTGCCAATGCATTCTTGAGGTTTGTTTATTGTATACCTCAGGTATCCATCAACGACAGCATCTTCGCTAAGATTGATATGCAATGATGTTAACACTCCTAAATATATTACATTATTTAGTTGTGCTTTTACTGTAGAAAAAACAATGAGCGTTAAGCATAATAAAACTACTCTTCTCATGGCTATGATTATATTATTTAAGATCCGCATGGACTAAAAGGTTGATAATGAGTGTCACTTCGTGACAGAAATCTCACAAATCTTTTCAAATCTTTCAAAATCAGATTTGTACGATTTGTACAGATTTGAAGGATTTCTCGCCTTAGGCGACTAAATATCAATGATTTCGCACACTTGCGGAATTTGTATTATATGATGAATTATTATTACGATAGATTCAGCAGCCGCTGTATCTCGGCCACGGTGTCTTTGATATGCTCGAAGTCGGTGTGCTGGTCGACACTGACGGTGTATTTGGCTTTCGAATAGAAAGGCTCGCGCTCCTGCAGCTGGCGGCGGATGTGCTGCTGCATCTCTTCGGGCGACATGTTCTTCAGCAGGGGACGTTCCACGCGGGCCACACGCAGATGGCCGTAGAGCACCTCGGCGGAAGCCTTCAGGTAGATGGTGTCGCCCTGACGGTTGAGATAGTCCATGTTGTCGAAGAAGCAGGGCGTGCCGCCGCCGCAGCTGAGGATGACCTCGTCGAACTCGGCCACCTCGTGGAGCATCGTCTGCTCGAAGCGCCGGAAGCCCTCCTCGCCACGCTCGGCGAAGAGCTGCGACACCTTCTTGCGCATGCGCGTCTCGATGTACCAGTCGAGGTCGTAGAAGGGCATGCCCGTGATGCGCGAGAGAGCATGCCCCACAGTGGTCTTTCCGGCTCCCATATAGCCGATGAGGATGATGCGCCTCATGTCTGTTTGCTGTTTGTCGATTTACACAATGATGCTTCAGCTATTTCTTGACATAGGCCATACACTCGTCGTAGGTCATCGTGGCGACCTTGGCATGGACGGCCTTCGGCAGGCGGTAGTTCTTGCCGTCGTAGGTGAGGTAGGGTCCGAAGCGGCCCGTGCGGATCTCGAGCTTGTCGTCTTCGTCGAACTTCTTCAGGTGGGTCTGCGCCTCCTGTTCTATCTTCTTCCGGATGAGTTCGAGAGCCTCTTCGAGGGTGACGGCCATCGGGTCGGCATCCTTGGGCAGCGAGGCATACTTCTTATTGCACACCACGTAGGGACCGAAGCGGCCGGTGCCCACAACGACGTCCTCGCCCTCGTGCTGCCCCAAGACGCGGGGCAGGCGGAACAGCTGCAGGGCCTCGTCGAGGGTGATGGTCTCGATGCTCATCTCGGAGGGTACCTGGGCGAAGCGGGGCTTCTCCTTGTCGTCGATGGTGCCGATCTGCACGACAGGCCCGAAGCGGCCTATCTTCACGGTGACCACCTTGCCCGTTGCCGGTTCAAGGCCCAACTGGCGCTCGCCGGCACGGTGGCTGTCGCGAACGGCGAGGGTGCGTTCTACGACGGGTTCGAACTTACGGTAGAAGTCGTGCATCATGTCGTGCCAGTTCTCCTTACCCTCGGCGATGTCGTCGAACTGCGTCTCGACATTGGCCGTGAAGTTGTAGTCCATGATGTCGGGGAAGTTGGCCGTGAGGAAGTCGTTCACCACGATGCCGATGTCGGTGGGCATGAGCTTGCCTTTGTCGTTGCCGGCCATCTCCTTCTTGCTCTTGGTGCTCACCTTCTGGTCCTTCAGCGTGTCGACGGTGTAGGTGCGCTGCTCTCCCTTCTTGTCGCCCTTCAGCACATATTCGCGCTGCTGGATGGTGGAGATGGTGGGAGCGTAGGTTGACGGGCGGCCGATGCCGAGCTCTTCCAGCTTGTGGACGAGCGATGCCTCGGTATAGCGGTTGGGGCCTTGCGTGAAGCGTTCGGTGGCGGTTATCTCCTGACGGCTGAGCATGTCGCCCTCCTTCATGGCGGGCAGCATGTTGGTTTCTTCCTGACCGTTGTCGTCGTCGCCCTGCGACTCACGATAGACCTTCAGGAAGCCGTCGAAGAGCACCACCTCGCCGGTGGCCACGAACTTGTGCATGGCTGCTCCCTGCTTCTCGCCTGATGGCAGGATGTCTATCGCCACGGTGGTCTTCTCTATCTGTGCATCGGCCATCTGGCTGGCGGCGGTACGCTTCCAGATGAGTTCGTAGAGTCGGCGTTCCTGCGCCGTTCCCTCGATGCGGACACGGTCCATATAGGTGGGGCGGATGGCTTCGTGGGCCTCCTGGGCTCCCTTTGAGTGGGTATGGTAGTTGCGTGGACGGCTGTATTCCTCGCCGTAGGTCTTGATAATCTCCTCCTTGCTGGAATTGATGCAGAGGCCGGAGAGGTTGACCGAGTCGGTACGCATATACGTAATCTGTCCGCTCTCGTAGAGCCGCTGGGCCACCATCATCGTCTGGCTCACGGAGAAGCCCAGCTTGCGGGCTGCCTCCTGCTGCAGCGTCGAGGTGGTGAAGGGAGGAGCCGGCGTGCGCTTCAGCGGCTTCTTCTGCACCTCGCTGACGACGAACTGCGACGCCTTGCACTGTTCCAAGAGGGCCAGCACCTCGTCGTGCGTCTTCAGACGGGCATCCAGCTCGGCCTTCACTTCCGACACCGACCCGTCGGCGTGGGTCAGGCAGAAGACGGCGTTCACACGGTAGAAGGGTTCGCTCTGGAATGCCTGTATCTCGCGCTCGCGCTCCACGATGAGGCGGACGGCCACGCTCTGCACACGTCCGGCCGAGAGGGCTGGCTTCACCTTACGCCACAGCACGGGCGAGAGCTTGAAGCCCACGAGGCGGTCGAGCACACGGCGTGCCTGCTGAGCGTCGACAAGGTTCATGTCGATATGCCGGGGCGAGGCGATGGCGGCCAGGATGGCGGGCTTCGTTATCTCGTGGAAGACGATGCGGTTGGTCTTCTCTTCGTCGAGGCCGAGCACCTCGCACAGATGCCAGGAGATGGCTTCTCCCTCGCGGTCTTCATCACTGGCAAGCCAGACCTTCTCCGACTTCTCCACCTGGCTCTTCAGCTCGCCGACCACCTTGCGCTTGTCGTCGGGCACTTCATAGTCGGGTTCCATCGTGTCGATGTCGACACTCAACTCTTTCTTCTTCAGGTCGCGGATGTGGCCGTAGCTCGACATCACCTTATAGTCCTTGCCCAAGAAGCGCTCGATGGTCTTTGCCTTGGCCGGACTCTCTACGATTACCAGATTCTTCTGCATCTCGTTGTCTTTATATCTTTCTGTTATTTTATAGCTGCTGCTCTATGGATTGCAACTCACAAATGTTTGTTTGAGTGTGCAAAAGTAGACAAAACTTTCGCATATACCTTATTATATATATAAAATTTCAGATTCTTTAACATTACACCTGCTTTCGGTAACTACGCTGCGAATCATCTTTTTGAGTCGCCTACGGCGAGAAATCTTTCAAATCTTTACAAATCAAACAAATCCCTGTGGCAAGAATTATAAAGATTTGAAAGATTTGAATAGATTTGTGAGATTTGCCTTTCCCCGTAGGCGGCGATTTTCAATTCTGCCCGACAGGGCACTCATTTATACGAGTCGATGAATGGTTACTCCGCCGGCAAGTCACTTCTTCATGCGCTGATGGAGCTGGTAGAGGGCCGGAAGCAGCAGGCACAAGGAGAAGACGAAGGCCATCAGCACATGGCGGTCGCTGCCGCCCAGCATCTGGCTGACGGTGAGATCGTCCATATAGGGGTAGGAACGCGCGATGAGGAAGGCCACGGTGTTGTTCGTGACGTGGAGCGCCACACAGGGCAGGATGCTCCCCGACCGCCAGTAGAGCCAGCCCAGCATCAGGCCTAAGAGGAAGGCATGGGGTATCTGGGCAGGGTTGATATGTGCCAGGCCGAAGAAGAGGGCCGACAGGGTGATGGCTGCCCAGGCGCGACGGGTGGACTGACGGCTGTCGGCAGGCTGACCGTTCCTGTTCACCCACGACAGCAGCTCGCGGAGGATGGCTCCGCGGAAGACAATCTCCTCGGACAGGGGAACGACGATGCCGATGACGAAATAGCCCAAGGGGTGCATCATGATGGGCATCAGGTCTTCAGAAACGATGTCGGGCAGGAAGCTGAGACACTCCTGCAGCAACAGCGAAGGGATGATGGTACCTAACGCGGCTATGACGGTCCATGCCAAGATGCTGCCGGCACGCAGGTGCCCACGGGTGACGGCACGGCCTGCTGATACCGGTGTTGGCGCACCGGAGCTGTCTGTTCCCGCCGTCATCCTCAACGACGACACCGGCGTCCACCGGCGCCAGAGGAAGAGGACGATACACGACAGGGCAAACACCAGTTGCAGGACGACGGTCCATGTGGTGGTCATCGGGCTGTCGCTGCCGTTGACAAGGGCATTGCCCACAAAGGCGACGGCCGTGGCCAACACCTGCACGAAAAAGAACATGACGATGTAAAACAGTGACTTCTTCATTGCTTGTATGATTCGTTGATTACATTATCGCGGTCTGTCATCAGCTGCCGGACAAGTGCCTCTTCCGAGGCGAAAGTCTGTTCGGGTCGAAGCCAACGGCGGAAACTGACGGTCAGCTGATGGCCATAGAGATTACCGTGGAAGTCGAGCAGGTGAACCTCGAGGGTGCGCCCATGCTGTCCGAAGGTGGGACGTGTTCCGATGTTCATCATCGCCAGACGCTCCGTCGGATCGTCATCGATACGCACGCTGACGGCATAGGCCCCGGCGCGGGGGATGAGCTTGTCGGCCGAGAGGGGTCGCAGGTTGGCGGTCGGGAAACCGAGCGTGCGGCCGATGTGCTCGCCGTCCACCACCGTTCCGCAGAGGAAATAGTCGTAGCCCAAGGCTTCGGCGGCCTCCCCCACCCTGCCCTCATCAAGGAAGCGGCGCACCACCGAACTGCTGACGTGCTGCCCGCCCGGCTGCAGCTGCGGCGTCTGGACAACGTCCATGCCCAAGAGGCTGCCGTAGCGAACATAGTCGGAAAAGGTCTCTTCGCGATTGTGGCCGAAACGGTTGTCATAACCGATGAAGAGACGGCGCACGCCCAACCGGCCATAGAGGACATCGCCCATGAACTGACGGGCCGACAGGCTGGCCAGCTGCAGGTCGAAGTGGAGCACTTCCGTGCGGTCGATGCCCGTCTGGCGGAGTAGCCGGCACTTCTCGTCGAGGGTGGTGAGCAATAGCGGCTGGAAGTCGCTGCCCAACACACGGCGAGGATGCTCGTCGAAGGTGATGACCATCGACTGCAGTCCATGCTCCCGGGCATCGGCGATGAGACGCTCTATCAAGAAACGATGGCCGGCATGGACCCCATCGAAGAAACCTATTGTGGCTGTGTACATGACGATTCTTTCTTACTGTTCAACAAGGGCGCAAAGAGCAATGTCAGCGACGTGAGCACGATGATAGTGGCCCACTCCGTGGCCGACAACGGCTCCGTGCGGAACATCTTGCCGCCAAACGTGACGATGAACCACTGTCCGGCCAGGATAAGCCCCATCACGATGAGCAGACCCTGCGACCGTTGCAGGCCATGCAACAGACCGTGGCGGCTGCCAAGGACCTTGGCATTGAGCAGGTTCCAGAACTGCAGCATCACGAAGAAGGTGAAGAACTGGCTCAGGTCGTGGAGCAGGATGCCCGGGTCGTTGTCGTACAGGCGGAGGTAGACCAGCAGGGCGAAGCTGACAACGAAGAAGGTCAGTCCGACCATCAGGATGGCCCGCCGGATAGGAGGTGTGATGATGAACTCGTCTTGACGGCGCGGGCCACGCTTCATCACCTCGCGCGACGGTGGCAGCGAGGCCAAGGCCATGGCAGCAAAGGTGTCCATGATGAGGTTCACCCAAAGTATCTGCGTCACCGTCAGCGGCAGGTCGGTCTCGATGAACGAACCGCCCAAGACGAGCAGCAGGGCCGTGACATTGACCACCAACTGGAAATAGAGGAAGCGCTGGATGTTCTGGTAGAGCGAACGACCCCACATCACCGCCGAGGCGATGCTGCGGAACGAGTCGTCGATGATGGTGATGTCAGAGGCTGCCTTCGCCACGCTGGTGCCGCTGCCCAACGACAGTCCGACATGTGCATAGTGAAGGGCTGGCGCATCGTTTGTCCCATCGCCCGTCACGGCGACCACCTCGCCATGCCGCTGCAACATCTGCACCAAGCGCAGCTTGTCGCTCGGACGGGCACGGCTCATCACACGTATCTTGGGAGCTACAGCGTAGGCCTCGTCGTCGCTCAGCGCCGAGAAGGCCGCACCGGTGATATGGTACTCGCCTCTATCCTCGCTACTCGCTCCTCTCCCCTCAACAATACCTATCTGCCGGGCTATCTCGATGGCTGTGGCAGAGGTGTCGCCCGTGATGATCTTCACCTCGATACCCGCCCGCTGACACTGCCATACGGCGTCAGGGACGTCCTCGCGCAACGGGTCGCTGATGGCCACGACAGCCTGGAAGGTGAGGGGCTGGTCGGCAGGAGCCTCAGCCGCACCGCCGGCCGACAGCGGGGCATAGGCAAAGGCCAATGTACGCATCGCCTTCTCTTGATAGCCACGCAGCTTCTCCTCCGCCGCCTGGCGTTCGGCAGGGCTCATCGCACATCGTGCCAAGATAATCTCTGGGGCACCTTTTACAAATAAGCATCGGTCGCCGCCGACGGCTACCGTCGTCTGCATATACTTTCGTTCGGTAGAGAAAGGCACCTGGTCTATCATCTGTGCCTCATGGCGCAATGCACGGTAATCGGCTCCCTGGTTCTTCATCCATTGTAACAGTGCCACCTCAGTAGGATTGCCGATGCCCTTGCCCTCGTCGTCAAGGTGAGCCGTAGTGTTCACCGCTATTGCCATATAGATCTTCTCATCGCTCACATCTCCCTTCTCACCTCTATACATCTCCGCCACAGTCATACGGTTTTGCGTCAGCGTGCCGGTCTTGTCCGTACAGATGACCGTCACGGCACCCATCGTCTCACAAGCATGGAGGCGGCGCACTAGGTTGTTGCTCTTCAGCATGCGACGCATGTTCAGGGCCAATGCCAGCGTCACGGCCATCGGCAGGCCCTCGGGCACAGCCATGACGATGAGCGTCACAGCCATCATGAAATAGTTGAGCACCACATGGAGCATGCCAAGATAGTTGTCGCTGCGCCACACAGCATCATCGACCAAGATGTCGTGTATCAAAAAGAAGAGGAAAGCGGCCACCGACACACCGGTGCCTATCTTGCTGATGAGCTTGGCCAAACGGTCAAGCTGGATGTTCAGGGGGGTCTTCACGTTCGTCTGCTCCGTACTGCTACGCGCCACCCGGCCTATCTCCGTCGCATCGCCCACCGCCGTTACACGGTAGGAGCCACGACCGTCCATCACCATCGACGAACGCAGTAACATGTCAGGCGGATAGGCACTGCCATGACGCTCGCCACCGACATGCTTATGCGTCATCGGCTCGCCCGTCAGCGACGATTCGTCCACCTGCAACGCATTGCTCTCCAACAGCATACCGTCGGCAGGAACCTCGTCGCCAGCCTCGACATACACCGTGTCACCGACAACGACATCACGGCGGGGCACCGTCGTCACCTCACCATTGCGCAACACCTTCACAGCCTTCTCCTCGTCTAAGCGGTTCAGGATGCGGAACTTCTTCGCCGCATCACGCTCGAAGACGAAGCCGATGGTCGTCGCCAAGAATATAGCAATGATGATACCGATGGTCTCCACAAAATCGTGCTCTACAAAGGCCAGCACCAACGAGACACAAGCGGCTACCAGCAAAATCCGGATGATAGGATCTTGATACTTCTCCAAATAAAGCCTCCACAGCGGGGTCTCCGGCGGGGGCGTGAGTACATTTGCGCCGTGCTTGTCACGACTCGCAATTACTTCTACATCTGTCATTCCGCGTGCAAAGGTACGAATAAACGAATGAAAAGCCAAAATTTTTTGAGCTTTTCTGAGTGGAAGTACCTTCGGCGTAAGCCAAAGGTGCGAATAAACGCAAAAAAGCATTCAAAAATTTGGTCGTTTCCACAAAAGTTCGTATCTTTGCAGCCCGAAAGTAGTTTTGCATCCAAAGTGATGCATTCCCCCACTTTCACCGGACTTGTAGCTC